>DAOVRY010000074.1 GCA_030633645.1 Pseudomonadota bacterium
AAGATGAGTTCATGACCTCTGGAAATGTAGCCTGTGCCGGTTGCGGGGCATCTCTTTCCATGAGGCTGGCATTAAAAGGGTTAGGGAAACCAACTGTACTTGTGGTGCCTGCCTGCTGCTGGACGATCATACCAGGCGCCTGGCCTCTCTCCACCATGGATGTTCCCTTTTTTCATTGTGCCTTTGAGACAACCGGGGCAACCATATCTGGTGTTAAGGCAGCATACAAAAAAAGGGGCATGGATGAAATTTGCGTTGTTGGATGGGCAGGTGATGGAGGAACATTTGATATTGGCATCCAGGCACTGTCAGGCACTGCAGAGAGAAATGATGATGTTATCTATGTATGCTATGATAACGAGGCCTACATGAATACCGGAATCCAGCGCTCAAGTGCGACCCCTAAGGGTTCCTGGACAACAACAACCCCGGTTAAAAAGCCCAAATCAGAGCAAAAGAAGGATTTTGATGAGATAATGCTTGCCCACAGGATCCCCTATCTTGCCACTGCAACTGCTGCCTATCCGCACGATATGATCGCCAAGTTTAAAAAGGCCAGGAAAATAAAAGGAACAAGGTTTATCCATCTTCTTGCCGCCTGCCCCACAGGCTGGAGAATGCCTGAGAATTTATCCATAGAGGTTATGCGCCTGGCTGTGTTATCCAACATCTTCCCTTTATATGAGGTGGAAGATGCTGAGATCTATACACAAACAGTGATCCCTGATGAAATTATTCCAGTGGATAAATATATTCACCTTCAGGGCAGATTTAGACACCTGAACGATGAGGATATCAAAGACTATCAGAAAATTGTAGATAAGCGGTTTGAGCATCTAAAAGAAAGATTTGAGAAAGGAGAAACATCTGCGGCAAAATAGTCCCTGCTGAAGCTTCTTGATCATTTTTTAAGCCTCTTCTCAATTCCCAGCTTTCTATGAAGTTACCCTGTCACTTTGTCAGCCATCCCCTCTGCATAAGATTCATGTCACGGCAGTCAAACAATTTGACAGTGATCCCTCAATTCCATATGCTTTTTCTATTTCAGATGGTAAGATAGTTGGCACAAAGGTTGCTAATTTTTACAGCTAACAAGATCTAGCCTCGTAATAGGCCTATGACTATACGCAAGGTTCTCATATTTACACCAATTTTGGTTATTCTGTTCCTGCTCCAGTCCTATTTCTGGGTGCCCACCTACGAGCAGCAGTCGCGGGGCAATCCCGATCGCCTTAACGAATATATTACAGCATCCATAGGGGATGCCAGCATACTCAATCCGATCCTCTCTGCTGATTCGGCCAGCGGCGATATCAACTCCATGGTATTCGAGGGTCTCATCGATCGGGATGAGGAATTGCGTTTCAGGGGACGTCTTGCTACCTCGTGGGAGGTCTTTGAGGAGGCATTTTTCTATATAAATGAATCCGCCAGTATTCCGGGGGTTGATACAGCAAGAGCCGAAGAGGTGGTGGATTTCCTGAGAAAACCGAAAAAAGACAATGGGGTTTCAGATCCACAACTGAAAGCCTGTTTGGATAATATCAGAGAGATCGCGGTAATCCCTCACAGGGAATTTTTGATAACCAAGCGTGAAAAAGATCCAAAAAATAGCAAGAAGGAAATCGAGGTAAAGGTGCACGTTAAGGCGCCTGCCAGGGTCAAGCTGACCCTCACAGCTGTAGACCAGGATCTTTTCAAAAATCTTACGCAACTCCTTGGGGAGACCTATTTTACTTCTTTTCGGGGAGAGAGATACCTGAGTACAGATCCCCCAGTGGAAAAAGAAAAATTAGCTGCATATGCCAGAGAATTCGTCCCTGCTACCGAACACAATCCCATCCTGATCTTTCACCTGAGACCCGACGTACACTTTCATGATGGTCATGTCTTTGATGCCAATGATGTCAAGTTTACCTATGAATCCATCATGAATCCAAGGAATCTCTCGCCACGGATCGCAGACTATGAACCGGTCAAGGCAGTAGAGGTAATTGACCCGCTGACCGCTAAAATCGTGTATAAGCGGCTCTACTCCCCCGCCATTGGAACGTGGGGTATGGGGATACTGCCGGAACACCTCCTCAACCAGGAAGCCCTCAAAAGGGAGGCACTTCGCCTCGGGAAGGACCCAGAAAAATTCTCCATGCGGCAGAGCGGTTTTAATCGTCACCCAATCGGATGCGGCCCCTTTGTCTTTCAGGAATGGAAATCAGATCAATACATTGTCCTGGATCAGCTTAATCGCTACTGGGAAGGCCCGCCAAACTATAAGAGCTATATCTACCGGATTATTCCTGATCCCCTGACCCAGGAAATGGAGTTTTATGCCGGCACCATAGACAATTATGGTGTCCAGCCCCATCAGGTCCAGCGTTTGAAGAATGATCCGACCTATCAAAGCTTTTCAGGACCATCCTTTGGTTACACCTACATCGGCTATAACATGCGGAGAGAACCTTTCAACGACTACCGTGTGCGCATCGCCTTGGGCATGGCCATTGATGTCAACAAGATCATACAATATGTCCTCCATGGACAGGGGGAACAGATTACCGGCCCATTTGTGAAGCAGACCGACTATTATAACCACAGCATTAAACCCCTTCCTTATGATCCAGGCAGGGCTTTAGAACTCTTGGCCGAGGCAGGCTGGACACGAAATAAGGAGGGCCGGCTTGAAAAGGATGGAAAACCATTTCAATTCACCCTTATCACTAACAGCGGCAACGACTTGCGGAAAGCGATCTTAACCATCGCCCAGGACTCCTGGAAACAGATCGGCATTGATGTGCGCACCGATCTCTTGGAGTGGGCAGTGTTTATTCAGGAACGCGTGGATAAGGCGGATTTTGATGCACTGATCCTCGGTTGGAGCATGGGTATTGAACCTGATCTCTACCAGATATGGCATTCGAGCCAAACCAATCCCTATCAGCTGAATTTCGTTGGTTTCAAAAACAAGGAGGCAGATGAGCTCATAATCAAGATCAGACAAGAATATGATCACAACATCCAGGTAGAATATTGTCATAGGCTCCACGAAATTATTGCGAGAGAGCAGCCTTACACGTTCCTTTATGTTAGCAAGTGGACAGCCATCCTAGATAAACGGATCGTGATCAAGGAAGTCGATGAGAAGGGGAATGTGATCTATAAACAGATACAACCCACTAAAACCGGAACCTATACGTTCTACTTCAACAAGTGGATAAAGCTTCCAGAAGTGCCCACCTTTGCACTTGAAGGATGATGGGGAGGTAATGTCAAATGTCAAAGCCCAAAGTTCAAATCAATATCAAAGCTCAAAACACAAATGTGGCTATGGATCCAGGGAAAAGGCTTTTGGCATTTGGATTTCATTTGATATTTTGATTTTGGCATTTGGATTTAGATAATAGTCTTTTTGTAAACACAATGTGGACTGAAGGCGAAAACCACTTTTAACCCACTATAAAGGGTGTAAAGTAATGTTGTCATTCATCGGTCGCAGTATTATACAAAAGATCATCACCCTCTTCTTTGTCTCTATTGTATCTTTCCTGATCATCCACCTTGCACCTGGTAAGCCCAGCCAGGTAGACCCCCTGAATCCCAAGTTTACGCCGGAGATGGTAGAGCGATTCCGGAAAGAGTTTCATTTGGACAAGCCTCTCCACGTCCAATACCTCCTCTTCTACAGAGATCTCTTCACTGGAAAGACCGCTTCCTGGAAGGATAATCAGCCGGTACTCAAGAAAATATGGGAGCGATTTTTAAACAGTCTTCCCCTCTTTATTGTGGGTACTATCCTTACCTGGACCCTTTCCTTTCCCATCGGGATACGCTCGGCCATATCCCGAGGCGGATTCTATGATCGAAGCGCCACATTTTTTTCATATTTATTGATATCCATACCTGGATTCTTTTTTGCCTATATCCTGATTATCTTTGTGGTGAACACCTTTCACGTACCGGTAATCGGCATGGAGACTTTCGGAATCGGAGATCCATCTTGGCCTCGCTGGGCGATGGACAGGGTCTGGCATCTTCTGCTTCCGTCGGTTTTGGGTGCAACCGGTGGCATTGCTGTGCTGTCCCGGTATGTTCGCAGTCAGATGCTTGAGGTGGAGAGCCAGGACTACGTTCGGACCGCAATGGCAAAAGGCGTACCTCCTGAACAAGTTCATTACAAACATGCCCTCAGGAATGCTCTGCTGCCTTTTGTAACCATGTTCGGACTGATTTTGCCAGGCCTCATTGGTGGGTCTGTAATTATTGAATCCATTTTTTCCTGGCCAGGAATGGGAAGGATGGCATACGAGGCCATTCTTGCAAGAGATTACCCCGTAATCCTGACAGTCAACTTTGTTTCCGCTGTGCTGGTACTGGCTGGCACCTTTATCTCTGACATTCTTTACATGGTGGTTGATCCGAGGATACGGCTGTGATGAATCCAGAACCAACATTAGAGGGACCCTTAGCCCCAAGGAAAACAAGGCTGCAAGAATCCTGGCATTTACTCAAGCAGAACAGGCTCGCCGTGTTGGGGCTGGTTATATTCATCCTTTTTTTCATTACCGCTCTCATCGGTCTTATTCTGACTTCAGGCCCAGACCCTGTTTTTGATCCTTCCCTGGTCAGGCTGCAAGAAAAGTTGCGCCCTCCGCTCTCAAAACCAAACCTTGAGACGTTACGGCCTGATGAGCTTCCTGGTCTGGGCGTCTACCTCTTCGGAACCGATGATCTGGGGCGGGATACTTTCTCAAGAATGCTCCAGGGCTCTTGGGTGTCTCTGACCGTGGGGTTTGTGGCCGTTGGCATATCAGTGCTCATCGGCATATTCATGGGCGGAATTGCGGGCTATTTTGGACAAAACCGCATTTACTTTGATCACATTCTTATGGTTGTCCTTTTGTTTGCCGGAGGAGCATTGATTGTGGTGGGCGCTTCCTCTCAGGGATTGGGATTGCTTGCTCTCGGCCTTGGTTATATTGCTTATTCGCTCTGGACAAAAAGAATATCGGAAAAGAAAGTATTACCGATATGGCTGCACGTACTCCACAAAAAGGCCTTTTCTGTTGACACCTTAATCATGCGGATCGTGGATATCATGCTGTGCTTTCCCAGCTTTTTCCTGATTCTCACCGTGGTAGCACTCCTCCCAGCAAGCATTTACAATATTATGATTGTCATTGGATTGACCAGTTGGATGGGCGCCACACGCTTTGTCCGTGCTGAATTCCTCTCGTTACGAGAGCAGGATTTCGTGACCGCTGCCAGGGCACTTGGCGTTAGTGACTTCCGCATCATCTTTCGCCACATGATGCCGAATGCCATTGCACCGGTACTGGTATCTGCCACGATCGGCATCGCTACGGCTATCCTTACAGAAGCAGGTCTGAGTTTCCTTGGTTTTGGGGTTCCACCCCCCCACGCCACCTGGGGTAATATCCTGTCCGATGGAAAGCGTTTTATCTTCGATGCTCCATGGCTCACCTTTATCCCCGGTTTTGCCATCTTGATCGTGGTACTCTCGTTTAACCTTTTTGGTGAGGGGCTCCGAGATATACTAAACCCCAAACTCAGGGAGAGATATTGAGTAAATTAAGTGAGCTAAAATGTCTAAAGTGTCTAAAGTGAGCTAAAGTTAGGCTAAAAAATAGAATGGATAACAAACAATTCGCCAAAGCGCTTGAAAAAAGAACAAAAGAATTCGCAGTACGAATAATCCGTTTATCAGCATCTTTACCAAATACCCCAGAGGGCAGAGTTATAAGGAACCAAATCACCAAATCTGGTACTTCAATCGGAACAAATTACCGAGAAGCCAATAGGGCCAGGAGCAAAGCTGATTTCAAAAACAAAATCGCTATTTGCGAAAGTGAAGCT
>DAOVRY010000193.1 GCA_030633645.1 Pseudomonadota bacterium
AAATAAATAGCGCATCTATGCCAGGTGGTTATAACCACCTTTTTGTCTCCCAATACAAACTCATCTATGTAGTTTTTATTGATACACCGAACCCTGCAGGTCAGGAGAACGAGCCTCAGAAAGAATATCGCCAGGTAGGAGAGAAAGCCTATCAAATATCGGTTGGTAATTCTGATTCTCATTTCTTGTCACTGGTTTCTTGTCACTGGCTTCTCGTTTGCCCGCCTTAATAACCAGCAACGAGTAAAGAGTAACAAATTGCCTATACCTCACATATCACCTTATCTCCTACCAGAGACTCAATCTCTTGAATCAGGTTCTCCTCAGGCATGATGCTGTATCGATTATGGGCTGCTACTGTTGACTCATTATTCCCGTCAAGGCTGATCTTAAATACCAGCTTGCAATCTCCCGGATATCTGAAGATAAGGTCCTTCAGTTTATTGAGGCTCGAGCGGGTAAGACCATCCTGTGAAATAGGAATCGAGATAGACCTGATCGATTTTTGTTTTACTGTTTCCAAGGCAACAATATCCTGCGCCCTGATTTTTACCACGTTATCTCCCACCTCGGCCTCTCCTGTGACCAAAAGCGGCCTGTCATCACTGAGGACGGGGGCACATCGGGCGAAAACATCTGGAAACACGACGACGTCGGTGAAGCCTTGTTTGTCCTCAAGGCGAATGGTCGCCATCTTATCACCTTTTCTGGTCCTCTTTATCCGCATGCTGCTAACGAGCCCGGCCAACCTGACAACCGCTTTATCTTTGACGTTAACAAGATCCTGGGTTGTTGTGGTTGCAAACTGGGTTATGGCATCAGCAAATCCGTCCAGAGGATGCCCGGTGATATAAAATCCGAGGGATTCCTTTTCCTTTCGTAATTTTTCGTCATCGGCCCATTCATCAATATCTGTGAGTTCAAGGGTTTTCTCTTCCTCTTCCTTGGATGGAAAGAGGTCAAACATATTCAGCTGATTTGGGTCTTCACTAATCCCTCTAAAAGCCAGGGCAGCGTTCAAGGATGCAAAGAGCTTTGATCTGAAAACACCACTAAAATCAAAGGCGCCACAGTGGATCAGGCTTTCCAATACCCTTTTGTTTACTTTTGATTTGTCTACCCTTCTACAAAAATCCGTAAGTGAGGTAAATGGCCCCTTGTTTTCTCTCTCATGAACCATTGCTTCCACGGCCTTAGATCCAACATTTTTCACTGCGGCCAGGCCAAAACGAATACTTTCCCCAACAACAGCAAAATCAACCTGACTCTCATTGATATCGGGGGGAAGTATAGGTATGCCCATTTCCCTGCACTCAGCAATGTTCTTAATGGTTTTGTCTTGGCTTCCCATATCTTCTGTAAGCAGTGCAGCCATGAACTGCACCGGATAGTGGGCCTTAAGATAGGCAGTCAAATAAGCTATCATAGCATAGGCCACCGAATGGGATTTATTGAAACCATACCCCCCAAATTTTTCTATCAAGTCAAAAACATTCCCTGCCTTATTTCTGTTTAATCTGTTTCGGGTTGTTCCTTCGAGAAACCGTTCCTTTTGCTGTGCCAGCTCTTCAGAGAGTTTTTTGCTAATAGCCTTTCGTAACCCGTCTGCCTCTGCAAGGGTATAGTTTGCCAGTACCTGGGCGATTCGCATCACCTGCTCCTGATACACAATGACTCCATAGGTCTCTGTGAGAATCTCTTCCAATTCTGGCAATGGGAAGGTTATTTTGATTTCACCATGCTTCCTTTTAATAAAATCAACAACCATATTGCTACCCAAAGGACCCGGCCGATACAGGGCGACTGATGCAACGATATCCCCAAAGACACCAGGCTTGAGGTTCCTTAGGAGTTCTTTCATGCCGGTACTTTCCAGTTGAAATACCCCGGTGGTCTTACCCTCACTGACTAGCTGAAAGGTCTTATCGTCCTCCATGTCTATTTCATCAAGATCAACGAGGTGGTCAGTTGTATCTCTTATGAGATCTACGGTGTCCTGAATAACGGTCAAGGTCTTGAGCCCCAGGAAGTCAAATTTAATCAATCCGAGCTGCGCCACCTGATCCATGGTAAACTGGGTCATCACCTCACCATTTGGCCCTTTAAAGAGAGGGAGGTATTCAACCAAAGGCCTGTCAGATATAACTATACCAGAGGCATGGGTAGAGGCGTGTCTGGTTAGACCTTCCAAGGATCTGCTAATCCGTAGGAGTTTTCTCTCCTCATCTGTTCCCTCTTCCATGGCCTTGAGCTGAGGCTCTGCCTCTATTGCCTCATCAAGGGTGATATTCAGGCCTTCAGGAATAAGTTTAGCGATCCTATCGGCCTCTGCATAAGATATATTAAGAGAGCGGCCCACATCTCTAATAACAGCTCGAGCCTTCATGGTTCCGAAGGTTATGATCTGTGAGACGTTTTCTCTCCCATATTTCTCGCTGACATAATCAATAACCTTATCCCGGTTTTTAATGCAGAAATCTATATCAATATCAGGCATACTGATTCGGCCCGGGTTTAGAAAGCGCTCAAAAAGGAGGTCATATTTGATTGGATCAATATCGGTAATCTTCAGCGCATAGGCGGTAAGCGAGCCGGCAGCTGACCCCCTGCCCGGCCCCACAGGGATACCTGATTTCCTTGCATAGTCTATGAAATCAGCCACGATCAAAAAATAACCTGCAAAGCCCATTTCACTGATGGTTTTCAGTTCATAGGTCAAACGATCCTCATATTCCGCTTTCAATTCAGCGGAAAGTGAGCCATCGAGAGCCTCCTTGCGCTCCAACCTCTTATCCAGGCCTTCTCTGGCCTCTTTCTGGAGTTTTTCTTCCAGACTCAGATTGCCTGCGACCTGAAAGACAGGGTATTTGTACTGGCCAAATTCCATCTCATAGTTACATTTTTTGGCTATCTCCACGGTATTGTCCAGAGCTTCTGAAAACCCATCCAAATCGTTGGCCATCTCTTGCCCAGATTTAAAATAGAACTCATCATTCGAAAACTTCAGCCTACTGGGATCATCAACACTCTTACCCGTCTGGATGCATAAAAGGACATCATGAGCTTCTGCATCCTCTCTGTTCAAGTAATGGCAGTCATTGGTGGCAACCAAGGGAAGAGATAAGTCTTCAGCCAGCTCTTTTAAAGCTTTGTTTACGGCAATCTGTTCAGGCATCTTATTGGCCATTACCTCCAAATAGAACCGGTCATGATCAAATATGGAGGCTAGCTGGCGGGCATACTCCTTTGCATCCGCAAGCCTTCCCCTTCTTAAGAAGTAGGGGACGTGGCCCTTGAGACATGCTGAAAGGGCAATTAATCCTTGATTGTTCTGTCTTAAGAGCTCCATGTCGATCCTGGGATGATAATAGAAACCCTCAAGATTACCCAAAGTGACGAGCCTGCTCAGATTCCTGTACCCTGTTTCATTCATCACAAGGAGAACGAGGTGATATGCAGTTGGTTGCCCATCAGGTGACGGTGATTTTTCTTTCCTGCTGCCGGGGGCTACATATGTCTCACAACCGATAATAGGCTTAATACCTGCCTTGTGGGCCTGAGAGTAAAACTCTACTGCTCCAAACATGTTGCCATGATCAGTAATGGCAACTGTTTCCATGCCCAGAGCGGCGGCCCTCTGTAACAATCTATCGATCCTGATAGCCCCATCAAGTAAGCTGAATTCAGTGTGAGTGTGTAAGTGGACAAAGGGATAT
>DAOVRY010000231.1 GCA_030633645.1 Pseudomonadota bacterium
CTTCTCTCTGGTATCTATGTTATTTACCACCAGATAGAAAAGCAAAACATAGGTTATGATCTTGGGCCAGGCGGCGATGCTATCGGCGGGGGCAGTTGAGAATATGGTTGAGATGATTGCTATTATTAAAAGGGCCAAGATGGGATAGTCTAACGGGGTCCTTTTGACTTTGAGCCCTCCCATAGAATTCATCTTGAGCAGCCACGCAATAAGCATGATCAGAGTGATGATATGAACGATAGAGATGGACCACACCTCTGTCGCTCCTTTGGCCAATGGGGTGAAGATGAGGATGGCGATTAAGCCCACTTCAATCGTATAATCGCAGATCGTTTTCGTCACTATTCAAACTATAACCTATTTGTTAACCGCCCACTCGCTACGCTCGTTCGAGGCACAGAGAACGCAGAGAAGATTTTGTTTTTCCTGATCGGGAGACGACGATCAGGAAAAAAAGCTCAGCCCTTCGGGCAGTTTCACTCCGCTTCAGGCGGACTGATGATTTTCATTTGCCGTCGTCTCCCGGCAAATGAAAAAATATATTTCTCAGCGAACTCTGTGCCTCAAGTGAGTGAAACGAACGGGCGGTGAATGTTCAGTAGTCTTTTAGTGTCGGAGCCTTTTGTTGGGTTTTCCTTTTTCGCCGTAGCCGTAATAGGAGTAGTACCTGTAATAGTACCCTTCTCTCTTCAGGTCTATTTGATTCAGGACTACCCCATATATGTTTGCCTTTACATTCTCTAACTGCTGTTTGGCCTGCTGGATAACATCCCGATTCATAAGACCGGTTTGTAACACCAGAACCACCCCGTCCAGGAATGAGGCCAGGGTACAGGCATCGGCAACTGAAGTGACGGGTGGCGAGTCAAAAATCAGGATGTCGAATTTGCCTGCAAGCACCTTTATCAGGGCCTGCATCCTTTTTGAACCCAGCAGCTCTGCAGGATTTGGCGGCACGGGGCCACTGGTCAGGACCTTTAAGTTTTCTATTTGGGTATCTTTAACAAAAGAGAATATTTTATCCTCAATAAAGGGCTGTTCGCATACCCCTGGAAGGGTTTTTAGGATCATACTGCTGGCCTCAGGCGTGTCAAAGATGGTTTTGTCATATTCTACGACGCTTTTTTCCTCAAACTCGAAGTCTGCATCCTTGAGAGAGAAGATGTGAGTCAGGGATTCCATGAGATGAAGCTTTAAAGGTCCCTCTATGTCTTGAGGTTCTACATAGCCCAGATTGGTGAGTATGTAACCCAGGCGCTGTGGTATTGATTCCTGTTTGGCCAGGGCCTCCTGTGCCTGTTCTTCCGTGATCTTGCCAGCCTTTTTCAGCAAGGCCGCCAACCTCTTTTCCATGGTACGGTTGACCCAGTTAACATCGACTACATTTCCCATTTCAAACGAGACATGGAATGAGTCTTTCATCCCCTTCACTTTGAGGACACCGGTCTTTTGCTGTAGGGTAAGTAACTGAAACATATCCCCCACACTGAGACCTTGAGGGATTCGCCGGGTTACATCGGTATCATAGGCATCCTTTAAGATGTCGGTGAGTCCTGAGGAGTTATTAACCCCAATTACTTTGTGTAGTGTTGGAAGCCTTAAGTCCGAGTCTACAATCAACACCCTGTCACCTGCCTGCGCCAGGCTTATCCCCAGGTTGGCCACGGTGGTGGTCTTGCCCTCTTTTGGCCCGCTACTGGTGACAAGTAATGTCTTCAGAGGCTTATCCAGTTGAGAAAACTGAATATTAGTCCTAAGGCCGCGATACGCCTCTGAAAAGAGTGATGTAAGGCCTTGATCAGGGATGGTGATGAATTTCATAACTGCCTACCTTCGGTAATGGGTTATTGCGTTATTGGGTCATTGGGGGGAAATGGTTCGTTTTATCCGACAGGATTGACCCCTGAGGAATATGCTTTGCATTCCACAGGGCAGGCAGGATTTTCAGGATTTCCTTTTTTTGTTTCTCAGTTTCCGGATGAAACTGAGAAAATGCCCCAGTGAAATAGGCTCCGCATTGCACGGGGTAAACAATCCGCCTGCGGCGGAAGATTACCACTTTATTCTTAGACAGGATTAACAGGATTTTCAGGATCTTTTTTACTTTTCTCCCTTTCCTGATGAAAGGGAGAAACCTCAATCCGCCTGCGGCGGAAAAAACTATAAACAATTGTATTTTATTAGACAGGATTTACAGGATTTCACGGATCTCTTCTGCCTTTCGTCCGGAAAGGGAGAAGCCAAATTATCATGTCAATCCTGTCAATCCTGTCAGGAAAAATTTGTGATGCCTCGCTATTTGCTGACTTTTGGGATGGCGGCTAGAATTGGGAGGCCTAGATATTGATCTACCTCCTCGGGGGTCTTGATGGTGCGATCCAGGTATTGCAAAAAGAAGGCAAAACCGATCCCGGTCATGAGGCCCATTATAATGCCCAGAATCAGATTCAGCATTTTCTTAGGCTTAATGGGTATCTCAGGGGTTACTGCCGGCTCTACCAATCTCATATTGGTTATATTCATATCCTCTATAATATTTGTCTCCTTAAACTTGGTGAGGAGAAGGTTATAGAGTTCTTCATTTGTCCCAACCTCTCTTTCCAGGATGGCATATTGCATCTCCTTCTTATTGAGGCCAAGGGCCTCTGTTTCGTACTGACCCATGGTAGAAAGAAATGACCGCTCCCTATCTTTTAAGACCTTATATTCCGACTTAAGGTTCTTCAGGGTCTTTTTTAGCTCTGCATCAAATTTGTCCTTGATCTGCTGGATCTTGGAGTTCATCTCCTGGATCTTGGGATGCTTCCACCTATAGGTCTTGTCAAGTCTAGAAAGCTCAATTTCGGCCACTACCAGCTCGCTGTGAAGGTTTTGAAGTACCGTGTTTTCAACAATGGTTGGGGTAATCCTTTCTCCCGGATTATGATTTAAAATCTTTTTTAGTTCGTGTATCTTTGCCTCCACCTCCAGACGCTTGCCCTTGGTATTGCCGTAACCCCTGTTGATCTCAACTATCCTCTGGATATCTATGCTTTGTTTGCCCTCAATGGAGAATATCCCTTCTCTCTCTTTGAATTCATAGAATCTCCTTTCAGATTCCTCTATCTTATCCTTCATATCCTGCAATTGCCCGGTAAGCCAGGCTACAGAACTCTTGGCTGCCTGAACACGGCTGGTCCTATGGTATTCGATATAGGACCGGGCTACACCATTGGCAATGTCCCTGGCAAATAGAGGATCGGTATCCTGAACATTAATATTGACCAGGCGGGTGTCTGTGACCGGTTCTACACTTATTCTACTTCTTAAGGCATCCACCTGGTA
>DAOVRY010000021.1 GCA_030633645.1 Pseudomonadota bacterium
ATCTTTGAGCGCTTGGACTTGGTGGAGGAGTTGATTACTGGAGGGGTTTCACTGGAAGGTGAGCCAACCTCTGAGATCCTGCTAAGTATTTTCCAAAAACAATCCCCATTACATGACGGTGCCTTGCTGATCCGAAAAGGGAGAGTCGCCAAGGTAGCGTGCTATCTCCCCCTGAGTTCTGCTGAGGGACTCCCGAAGCAATGGGGCACCAGGCATAGAGCTGCCTTAGGTCTTTCTGAGCGTTGCGATGCCTGGGTTGTGGTCGTCTCGGAGGAACGCGGAGGGATTTCCCTAGCCCGGGGTGGGCAAATCATACCTGCGAAAGACCGTGAAGAGCTTACCAATCTGATGCAAAAGGCTATTACGCCCCCTGCCGCTTCCGGCATAACCTGGTGGGAAAGGTCTCGCGCTCTCATTGTCCGCCGATGGCCCCTGAAGATAGGAACCCTGGGTTTGGTCTGTGTGTTCTGGCTGTTGCTTGCAGGGCAACAAAACTTTGAGGTAAGTATAACGGTTCCCCTTGAGATAAAAAACCTCCCTGTGAAAATGGAAATCGTGGAGCCTGTGAATCCAGAGGTTCATATCACCGTTCGAGGGCTTCGAAAGGACGCCAGCACCCTAAATAATAGAAACGTGCATGCCGAAATCGATCTCTCCATGGCCCGTTTCGGCAATAGGATTTTTCGGATCACCCGAAATCAGATTGATCTTCCTAATGATAGAGTCAATGTAATTCATATAGAGCCGCCGCAGATGGAGTTCACATTGAGAGAGGCCACGGGCAAAGACTAGACTCTAATGAACCGCAGCCAACTGGTCAACCTGGTCACCCCCCTGTACCTGGGGGCCGCGTAGCATCCTTCATCAACCAAACCAAAAATATGAGTTCAAGCCAAGCCGAGGAAGTAGTTGAGGAGCAAGCACAAATTTTTGAAGACTACAAGGATTACCTGATCCAGGTTTGATAAATTCGTAAAAAGTCTTTTTGACCTCTGGATACCCGCATTCGCGGGTATGACGGATAGTGTATCTGATTGATATTAAATGCTTTATTGTCATTCCCGCGTAGGCGGGAATCCAGATAAATGGGAAAATTCGACTTTTTACGAAACCATCAGATTTGGGAGGAGAAAAGGAAGTAGAGACTCTGCTGGCTGCCTCCTTTAAACAGGACCTTTCCAAACTGAGGAGTGGTCCACACTGAAGCAGTGCTTCAACGCTCTCCTGCATGGTGCTCGGCTAACCTCATGTGGAGCCGGAGAAATTTACCAGTGGGGCTCGTTCCCGATACGCTGGCCCTTTACCTCCAGGGTGTCGCTAACTACCACAAAAGCATCGGGATCAATATTCTGAACCAGCTGCTTGAGTCGGGATAACTCCCGGAACGTGATAACCGTGTATAAGATCTGCTGCTCCTGGCCCGTGTATCCCCCCTGACCTCTAATAATTGTCACACCCCGTTGGATCTTCTCGTTAATCCCCCGGGAGATCTCCTCCCATTGAGGCGAGATGACGTATACCGCTTTCCTCTGGCTCAGGCCGGTAACCACTAGATTGACCATGCGCGAGCTGACGTACAAGAAAATCAGAGTATAAAGAGCGATCTCAAGGGAGAAAAGAATAGCTCCTGCCACCAGCACGAGACCGTTGAAGGCCAAAATACTGGTTCCTAGGCGGATGGAGAAGCGTTTGAGAATGATAACCGATAGGATGTCTAATCCACCTGCTGAGCCTAACGACCGTAAAACGATCCCCGAGCCAACGCCTGTGATGATCCCCGCAAAAAGGGCGCTCAAGAGCATATCATAGACAGGCAATGTAACGGAGGTCCATGCCAAGGCGCCCGAGAAGATAAACAGTCCTGCGACGCTGTAAAAAAAGAAGCGGCGCCCTACGTACATCCACCCTAGGACGAAAATGGGTATATTGAGGACAAAGTAAAGCCAGCTCACTGGCACGGAAGGAACCAGGTAATGGATAACCAAGGACACTCCGGTAAAACCGGCACCAAAGAAGCGGTGGGGAATCAGGATCCCATTAATGGAAGCGGCACAGAGCCAGCTGCCTAGGGCAAGGAGCCCCAGGTTCCAGAGCAACAGTCTCGTAGTTCCCATTGTAGATTTCCATGACCACCTCAGCATTTCCATCTTCCTTCAAATGTATTATGTTTTCTGTTCTCAAAGCACAATTCTGAAACCGTGTCAATCATAATAGCGCCCTCAGAGGAAAGAAATAAGAATGCCTTATTGGCAGGGTTCCGCCTGGAGAAGGGGGTTAGCAGCAGAGACTATTAAGAGACTCCCGCCAGGACTCGAACTGCGTACACAGATAGCTGGACCTCCTTTTAGCAAGGTAAGCTATCTGGAAAAGCTTTGGGAGACATAAGCGCCAACTACCAGCAGGAGAAATTCGAAGTTGTCGAAGTAGCAATGACCTCGGGGTATGAGCTCGAACTAGGTTATCCCCGCGAATTTCACCGGATAATCACAAGACTCCCGGTATAATGAAAAACAGCAATGACGACCAGATAAGAGGGGATAATGAGAGTCGTTTCCGCTACAACATCTTGTACCTTCGCTGCGAAGCTTTATGAAATTGGTCTCCTTTCCGGATTTAGGAACAATATTTTGGTGCGAACCAAACCCAAGATAATATGAACCTGCCCTGATAGCAAGTAACTCAAGGCCCTCAAATCGGATTTTCCCGAAAGGCAAGGCTATTTGCCTTCTCCTTTCTCCCCAGCTTCTTCCTTTTTGCCAATTTTCTCTATGATCTCCACTTCGTGGATACCGTCTATATTTATCCATGTTACTGTTGGCGTAGCTTTAAAGGGAAAACAATCATCAATCGTTTCTACCTCACTCTCCTGAAATTGTGCCGCATCATAGTCAATGATGGTAACCTTCGCCTTTTAAACCTTTTGATCCCCGACGCGGACCAGAGTACCTGGGGCAATGCCGGCTTTTTTAGTGCTTTTTCTGAATAGCCTTAGCATGCCTCATCACCTCCTATTCTAAAAAATACATTGGTTATCCCAAAGGGTAGCCAAAAAGAATCAGCCTTTCTCGTCTGATTCTGTCTGCTGCGAATCGCGGGAGATGGTGATATTAAGCGATCTTCGATCATCTTGGGCCAGATAGGTTGTTGTGGTCGGGAAAGCAAATTCGATCCCTTCCGCCTCAAAGGCCCGCATGATTTGCATGTTCACCCGCTCATTAAAAGCCAAAAAATCCCAGTAGTTGGGCGGGAAATACCAATAGATCATCATTATGTTCAAGGATGCATCGTTAAATTCGTTAAAATAGACGCGGGGAGGGAATTCCGGATCCATACCCTCATGGTTCTCAAGGATTTCCCGGATAATACCTAAAGCACGTTGCACTTTCTCCGGTGGGGTGTCGTAGGTGATGGTAATATTTGTAATTCGGCGAATAGATGGACGCCTACCGATGTTCTCGATATTA
Source organism: Pseudomonadota bacterium (assembly GCA_030633645.1). Taxonomy (GTDB): domain Bacteria; phylum Desulfobacterota; class DSM-4660; order Desulfatiglandales; family B25-G16; genus JADFWK01. Next base: position 3,465 of record DAOVRY010000021.1, read on the forward strand.
ATTCTCGCCATCTTTTCATTTGGAACAGCCACCAAGTGCCCGGTGAAGGTACGTATTCTCGTCGATCGAAACCCAATATCTTCCACGGGCCCATCAACCCCCTCAACGACAACTCGATCCCCAACTACAAAGGGTTTATCCATCATGATCATTATGCTACCAAAAAAATTTTTTAAGGTATCCTGTGCCGCCAGGGCCACTGCCAGACCGCCGATTCCAAGACCTGCGAGCAGTGCGTTCAGCGGTTTTCCTGTAATGGCTTGTAGAATATATATGCCACCAAACACCACAACCAACACACTAGTGATCAACCGGATCAGTTTCGCGAAGTTCAAATCGAGCTTATTGTCCTCTCTCTTTGCGAATCTCGTTAATTCGTATTCGAGCACATCCAACAATCGATAGGCGAAAAAGACAACCACTACGGCACCAAGTACATTTACCGTGGTTCCAGCCAAATGCTCTACTGTTGGCGACAGAAGCAAGAGTTCCTTGATTGCATAGATTCCAATAGCAACCAGCAATATTCGGATGGGCCATAAAGTCGCTTGTAGAACAAGCCGCAACCGGGCCTTTTCCTCTGTGTCTCTTAGAGCAGCGGTCATGGTTGATAAAAATCTAACGAGGAGCTTGCCTCCGATAGAAAGAATAACTAACACCGCTAACACGGCTAGATAGCGCCACAAAGGGGAGGTCCATAACCATTGAGGCAAAAAGGCCCTCTGGGTGTAAATAAAAACGACAGCTGCTAGAATAACAACGATGATCCTCAGAATACTTTTTAAGTACTCTAGGGGACCCTCTGAGATACTACTTCTTACGCTTGAGGGTAAGGCGAGAAAAAGAAAATCCATGAGTCGTACCACTTGAAAAAACAGGAGTATGAGAGCCAGGGCACACAAAACTCCCTCCAAGCCATGGAGAAGCACAACGAGCTGCTGAGGGAGATGAAGGGGCGCCTCTGCAATTCTGAGTAGTAAGGCGGCGAAGAACAGGCGCAGTGAAGGAAGAAAACCCCACAAATAGGGAACCCACTGTTCAAACCCCTTATCCTTCAGCCTTGCTTCAATGCGTTTATTGGCATAACGCGAGAGTAATTCCAAAGTCAGAAAACCCACAAAGAGTATAAACAGTGAAACAGCGAACTGCCAAACCTCATTGCCTGCCGATACCTTTTCGAGCAGTAAGACAAGCTGATCAAACAAGCTCTGCGCACTCTTCATGATTTCCCTCCCCTGATGTCAAAATCAAAGATGCTTTTCTGGCGGATTTTGCTCAGCGCTAACCTAGCATAAACCAGATCTTCTTGGAATGCCCAAAGAACAATAATACTATTGAAATAATTTAATTGGTAACCCATTGCAGAAAAAGTGAGGTTCTCATCCTCAGGTGCACCGCCTTCAATTCATCCAGTCACGAGCACTTGAAAGATTAGTTAGACTGGATTATGGTGGCAACGATTTCTTTGAGAAATTTCGCTGCCGCCATCGCGGTGATTCCCAGGGGGTCACGCGTCGGGTTACATTCCACGATATCAGCCCCAACGACTGGGGCGTGGATGTTCTGAATGATGTGAAGCACCTCTCGGGTTGATAAACCTCCTGGTTCATGGTGAGAAACACCAGGTGCAAATGCCGGGTCGAGCACATCCATATCCAGTGAAACATAGATCGGCCCTCTGAAATCAAAGCTCGCTTCAGGTTGGAACCTGCGCATTTCAATCATCTCAACGCCAAATCGATCTGCCTGTGCCCGTTGATGTGGGTTGACGGTTCTAATCCCAACCTGAACTAAGCGTGCTGCCAGGTTTTCTTCCATGATTCGTGCAAATGGGCAGGCATTGGACAAACGGTTGCTCTCATACTCGTCGTAGAGATCGGGGTGGGCATCGAGATGTATGATGTTCAGCTTATCGAACTTCTTGTTGTATGCCTTCATGATGGGATAGGTGATTGCGTGGTCCCCACCGAGTGACAGGATAGAAACCTCACGGTCTAGGAGGTTCTCCATGGTCTCCTCAATATGCGCCAAGGCATCCACTCCACTGGGAAACTCGAGGTCTCCGAGATCCCGAAAACGAGGATCTGCACCAAGATCAATTCCATTTTCTGAACAAAGGTTCGATGAACCCCCGTACAGCACCTCCCGAATGCGGGCAGGTGCCCGCGCAGGCCCTCGCATAAAGGACGAGTTTTCGTCCCACGGCACCCCGATGAGACTGACCATGCCGGGTCGGAGTTGATTCAATACTTCAGAAAAAGGATCCATGGTATAAACCGTCCTTATACTTTCTCTCTGATCGCCTTGAAAGCCCCCTTTTCATTGAATCTCTATCAATACCAAGGGAGACTCCCCATCGGCTCTGACCTGATCTTTTTATGTAATCGGCCACTCTCCTCTCTCTTTGAGAACATCGTGATAGACTTCAAGTGCCTCATTTACCGCTGGCATACTTGCATAGCTAGCCACCTGGAAGAAGATCTCTGCCAATTTTTTTGGTTCACATCCCACATTCAAAGCTGCATTGACGTGAAGCCGCAATTCATCTCTGGCACGGATCGCTGCCAGCATGGCACATGCAACCATCTGTCTTTCGGGCATTGTAATAACAGTTCGGGAATAGAGGTTACCGGTTATAAACATAGAAAAATCGTTAGCGAGATTCTTATCGAATTCCTTCCACATCAGAAAAGGGGGATCCATTCTGATACCCTTGCCGAAGAGCTTGTTAGCCGTCTCCTGAGTCCTTTTTTTGATTGTTTGGTCACTCACAACAGACCTCCTCATCTATTCTTTTGCCTGAGACTCACTTTTTCGTCAATTACCACCCCTCAGATACTTGCATATCTCTCACAGGACCTTCCGAAGTCCAGCGTTCTTGTCGCCTATTGCAACTGGGCCCAGGAGACTTCTCGCTGCCCTTTAGAGTCTTTTTACGCGAACCATGTTTGTGCTGCCAGCAACCCCGACAGGGTGACCTGCTGTCATCACAACCAAATCATCTTTTGAAACATATCCAGTTTTCAATACCAGCTGAGTGGAGCGTTCGATCATATCATCTGTATCAGTGGGTTCGGGCACGAGATGAGGCAGGCATCCCCAGAACAGGTTTAATCTCCGCACCACATTTGGATTCGGTGAAAGTGCAATAATCGACTGCCGAGGCCTGAACCTGGAGATATGCATGGCCGTTTTTCCAGAGCCTGTGGGAGCGACAATGGCAGAGGCATCAAGATGACTTGCCAGAACGCACGCGGCATGGGCCACAGAATCTGGAACCTCCTTTTTTGGCATAAGCTGCAGATAGCTATCGTGACAGAAGTTTTTTTCGGCACTTTTGATAATACGAGCCATAAACTGAACAGCCTGGACAGGGTAGTTCCCGGTAGCCGTTTCTTCAGAGAGCATGACTGCATCCGTGCCATCCAGAACAGCGTTGGCTACATCCGCGGCCTCAGCTCTGGTGGGACGAGGCGAATTCTCCATTGAACGGAGCATCTGTGTAGCGGTTATAACGGGTTTTCCTGCAGCATTGGCCTTTTGGATCAGCATCTTTTGGATAACAGGAACATCTTCCAGAGGGATCTCTACCCCCAGATCTCCTCGGGCTACCATGATCCCATCGGCTGCCTCAATAATACTGTCAATGTAGTCAAGGGCCTCGTGCCGCTCAATTTTTGCAACAACGGGAACATCCTCTTTTCTCTGGCGGATAACCTCTTTCACTCTCAGGATATCCTCTGCGGTGCTGACAAAGGAGAGGGCAACGAAATCTACACCATTTTCCAAACCAAAGAGGAGATCCTCCCTGTCCGTCTCTGTAAATGAAGGTGCCCTTATGGTTCGCGTGGGAAGGTTGAGACCCTTATGGGATGTGAGCAGACCCCCCGTGACAACCTCGCAGTAGACCTCAAACTGGCTTTTACCCTGAACTACCAGTTCTATGGAACCGTCCGAAAGCAGGATCCGATCCCCCGGCTCCACTTCATTAGGCAGGCTCGAATAGGAGACCGATACCCGGTCACGAGCTCCTTCTACATCCTGGTTGGTAAGGGTAAAGGTCTGTCCAGCCTCAAGCCTTACCCCTGGTTCTGGAAGGATCCCCACCCGTATCTTTGGCCCTCCAAGGTCCTGTAATATGGCAACAGGGTGATCCAGTTCATCAGAAACGCTTCGAATAATCCGGATTTTTTCCTTGTGCTCACGATGGTTTCCATGCGAGAAGTTCAGCCGCGCAACATTCATGCCGCCTTTAATCATCGCCCGGATGATCTCGGGCGATTCGCTAGCAGGACCAATGGTACAGACTATCTTGGTGTGAGGCACCGAATTACCCCCTCTGCCGGTTAGGCTTTTCGATCTCTTGCGAGCAGGTGAGGTCGCTGTTTTCATCTTTTCAGGGTTTCTCCGGAATCTATTTTATCGATGGAATTCAAACAGGTGCAATATACTGCTGAGAGCATCAAATACTTTGCAATATCGGGAGGGGCATGAGGTCTTTTCTGGAATGACCATCCTATACCCTTATCGGTTATGTCCAATGCAAACAATAAAATGCTCTGGTTAGTAACATAAGCATTGGAACAATCTTCGGGGTTGGCTGGCTTACAATCAAAAAGAAGGGGCCTGGTGTTTATGAGACTTGGGGCACACCATGAGGAACTAACGTAACTCCTCTAATTTACCAGGCAATGCAACTTTGGTTCTGCGCTCAGGATTGATCTTGTGCGCCGGCCTTCAACTCTTCTTCAAATTCCTGGAAGAACTTATCCTTCTCTTTCCAATCAGGCCCAAA
>DAOVRY010000255.1 GCA_030633645.1 Pseudomonadota bacterium
GCTCTCCACACACGGATTGAGTTTCTTGAGTTTGTTGGGTTAATTGAGTTTGTTGTGTCCCTTGTGTGCGAAGAGAACTTCGGCTGCGAAGCAGGATGCGAGGTTAATGGGTTCTTCGTTCTATTTTAAAACTTTAGCTCACTTTACAAGATGTACATCCCGGACGATAAGCGCTATTTCAGAATTGGTGAGGTTAGCCGGATAATTGGGGTAAAACCCTATGTCCTTCGTTACTGGGAGTTAGAGTTCCCCACTCTCAGGCCGAAAAGGGCAGACTCCCGTCAGCGGGTGTATAAGCGGGAGGATATTGAGACCCTTGGAGCGATAAAAAAGCTCCTCTACGAAGAAAGGCTCACCATAGCAGGTGCCAAAAATAGGCTCAAGGCTATGAAAAAGGGTGATGCCACCGCCGTACCGCAGGCTGATATCCTGGCAGAAATCAAAGAAGAACTCCACCAAATCCTAAAAATCCTTGAGTAAATTTTCACTTCCTCCTTACGTCTCCGTTAAACCCCATTCTATTTACCCTTTGTTGTCTCCATCTAGCGAAGCTCCGCCTCAAACCGATGAGTAAAGAAAAAACATATTCCATTATTTGAGGCGAAGCGATGTTGGTTTCGTCTAAAGTTATACGGTTGCGCTGCTGGTTTCGTATGACGTTAACCGTGAACCGTTTCGAGCTGCGCAACCGCAACCGTTCTACGATCCCAATTATCCTTTGCACCTTAGTGATGTTACAAAAACTTGACATAAATTTTAAGATCTTAGCTTATATAGACTCCTAGTTGTCTCTCTGCCCTTGACTCTCCGCCCACCATCATGAGTTAGTACGCTATTACGTATTGGGCTCTCTCTTAATCCATATTTCCGATGAGCAATTGTTCTATACTCTTTATCTTATTCATCCGCGTTGATCATAAACCGCACAAACCCAATAAACCTGGCTACCCTTAACACACGATTAAGATCTACCTCCCAGCTTGAGTCACTTCATACAGGACTCGGAACCTCCCATGCGTCGAACAGGGTTTACTTTTTTTTGCGCCTCCTTTATAAGAAACCAAAAAAGAGAGATTCACTATGAAACAATTGATCAGAAAATGCGTTGAAAGCTTGACCCCGTATCCGCCAGGAAAACCCATAGAGGAACTTGAGAGAGAGCTCGGGATATTCGGTTCCATAAAACTGGCCTCAAATGAGAATCCCTTAGGGCCTTCACCCAAAGCTATAAGGGTAATTACCGAAAACCTGAACAGAATCCACCAGTACCCTGACGCCAATGCCTATTATTTGAAAGAGAAGCTGGCACATAAGTTCGGGGTGCCCATGAGCAGAATCTTGGTGGGTAATGGAGCAGATGAACTCATAGAGCTAATTTTACACACCTTTCTGTCGCCTGATGAGGAAGTTATCATTCCCCAGCATGCCTTCTTACTTTATGAAACATTTGCGAAAAGTTTTGACGGAAAAGTAGTCACGGTGCCCCTCACAGATTTCTCTGTCAACCTGCCAGCCATGATCAAGACAGTATCTCCTAATACGAAGATTGTTTTCGTCAATAACCCCCAGAATCCTACTGGAAAGGCGCTTGCTAAGGAGGAGATCGCCAGTTTCTTAAACGCCCTTCCCCCGGATGTGATCGTTGTTTTAGATGAGGCCTATATCGAATTTGCCACCGATCCAAGCATTGTCAGCGGATTGAAATTCTTGGATTCATACCCCCTCCTCGTGGTACTGCGAACCTTTTCAAAGATTTACGGATTGGCTGGGCTCAGGATTGGCTATGGATTTGCCTCGGAGATGATAACAGAGGGTATCAATAGGGTCAGACAGCCCTTTAATGTAAATTATGTGGCCCAGGTCGGGGCCCTGGCCGCGCTCGACGATGATGAGTTTGTGGAAAAAACACTTACCCTTATCAGGCAAGGTCTTGAATTCCTTTATGCCCAGCTGGATCGGATTGGCCTTGAATATATCCCTACCCAGACCAATTTTTTCCTCCTCAAAACACCCATCGGTGGACAAGAAACCTACCAGCGTATGCTCAAGCAAGGGGTTATCATCCGCCCGATGGATAGCTACGGATTAAAGGATTATATCAGGGTGACTGTAGGCCTCCCTGAAGAGAATGAGCGCTTTATCAATACCCTGGAAAAAATCCTCTCTTGAAATGAACCATGTGATCACCATAGATGGACCAACAGGGTCTGGAAAGAGCACGGTCAGTCGCCTGTTGGCAAAAAGGCTTCACTACCCTTACCTGGATACAGGAGCGATGTACCGTGTTGTTGCGCTCGCTCTCAAGCGAACTGGCATAGGATTGCACGATGAAGAGGCCATTTCCAGGATCTGTGACGGCCTCGACATACGCTTTGTTCCAGAAGGTGATGCAACCAGGACATATTTAGGTAAGGAGGATGTTACTGAAGCCATCAGGCAGCCCGATATAGATTTGCTGGCATCCGATGTGTCGGCACTGGAAGTGGTCAGAGAGGCAATGACTAGGCTTCAGAGAAAAATCGGTTCCCAAGGACCTTTGGTAGCAGAGGGTCGTGACATGGGAACCGTAGTTTTTCCAGATGCTCAGCACAAATTCTATGTTGATGCATCGTTAGAGGTACGGGTTGATAGACGGTTCCAGGAGCGGAAAAGGAGAGGAGAGTCCATCTCACGGGAAGAGGTAAGAGAAGATCTCATCAGGCGGGACCATCAGGACATGAATCGCTCCCTCGCTCCCCTGAAGCCAGCCAAAGATGCCACCATCATCGATACTACCAAACTAACGCTCAATCAGGTTGTTGAGAAAATACTTATCTACTTGGGGTCACATCTAAACAGGCTGTTGCCCAAACCGAAATCCCTTTGAGCGGTCATTAAAACGTTTTTTGCCAACAAATCTTGATGCATTCGTAAAAAGTCGATTTTGCTCTATCCGTGAGCATTTTGGGCGCACTTAAGACGTTCAGCTAAAATGCTAAAACTCGGTATAATGCCCTCAAACAGTTAGCATTTCTTAACGCTGAACATCTCAAGCGCTTTTCTCCCGAA
>DAOVRY010000288.1 GCA_030633645.1 Pseudomonadota bacterium
CCATCTTGAGAACGACACACCTGAAGGAGAGGAGGAGGAGGAGAGCGAAGACGTGCCGGATGAAAGCACCGATATTCAACAACGCATCGCGAACGATAATCAGTTGAGCAGGGCAATACAGATACTGCAATCCTGGAACATCTTCTCTACGATAGAGAGCAGGCAGGGCGCAGAATGATTGTGAAATAGAGTTACATGGTCAAATCAAGAAACAAGAAAAAAAGGGGGCTGACCCTTATCATTGTTGGTATCGGCCTTATAGCTGTTGTTTTAGCGATATTGCTAGGCTATCTCTCACGATTAGATAAAGGAGGACCCCCCTTACCATTTGAGGAGGTTTATGCCACCTCAAAGCAACTCAGTAGAGATATCCGTCTCGTAGATAAGGCCATTTCAGACGCATTATACGCTATGGGAGTGCCCCAGGAGGGCATCGTGTTTCTCTCTGTTGTTCCGAGAGAGAAAGACGGCTATCACTGGGACTTTAATGAGATACAGGCCAGGATCCCACGCCAGCACCCTCTCTCCCAGGTTGGAAATGAAATCAGAACCAGGGTTACCAATCTCAAGAGACCGGTAGAAATCACCATAGCGAAACAGTCACCGAAAGAAATAGTCTATCATATATTCTGTAGCGGTCTCTTTACACACCGACTCAATATCCTGAGGGATGGTTATCCGTCGCCTCATCGATTACCATGCCCCAAAATCGGTATTATCATTGATGATGTAGGTTATGACAGCTCCCTTGCAAAGGCCTTTATTCAGCTTGACTTGCCCCTTACTCTATCTATTTTGCCCTTTGCGCCTGGTTCGAAATCGATTGCCCGGAAGGCCAAGCAAGAGGGCACAGAGATAATGCTCCATCTTCCTATGGAACCCATTAATTACCCTGCCGTCAATCCAGGTGATGGGGTCTTGCTGCTCTCTATGGACAAAGAAATGATTTTAGAGGTGCTTAACCGTGATCTGAGTTGGGTGCCTTTTGCCTCTGGTGTCAATAACCACATGGGCTCACGGTTTACAGAATGCGAGGAGAAGATGCTTGTAGTGCTCACCGAGTTGAAAAGGAGAGGGCTCTACTTTATTGATAGCAGAACAACTAGCAGGAGTGTGGCGTTTAAGGTGGCAAAAAGAATGGCCCTGAGAACAGCAAGCAGAGATATATTCCTGGATAATGAACTCTCAGAAAATGCCTTAAAAATACAAATGGAAAGGCTGCTGAGCCTGGCAAGACAAAAGGGTTGGGCCATAGGCATTGGCCATCCTCACCAAGAGACCCTGGAGCTCTTAAAGAAATACGAGTCGACCCTTACCCATGAGGCTGAGGTGGTACCTGTTTCTAGGCTTGTGAATTGATTTTTGGGTGCACCCGCACTCTAAGCTTACTCGAGAAAGGAGGATTCAGATTGAAAGTACCATTACTAGATCTAACAGCACAGTATGAAACCATTAAAGAAGAAATCATAGCAGCTACTATGGAGGTTTATGAATCGCAGAGGTTCATAATGGGTCCGAAGGTAGAAGAACTGGAAAGGAGAATAGCCACTTACACCCAGGTCAAATACGCGGTAGGCGTTTCTTCAGGAACTGATGCCCTGCTCATATCCCTCATGAGTGCTGGGGTTGGTCCCGGAGATATGGTAATCACCTCCCCCTACACCTTTTTTTCAACTGCTGGATCAATTGCTCGTTTAGGGGCTACCCCTGTTTTTGTTGATATTGACCGTCGTACTTACAATATTGATCCAGAGAGATTGGAGAAAAAGATCTCCAGCATGAATGCCGAGGAGAGATCTCGTGTAAAGGCTATAATACCGGTCCATCTTTTTGGGCAATGCGCGGATATGGACAGTGCCGGAGCCGTGGCAAAATCCTTGGGGATATTTGTTATAGAGGATGCCGCTCAGGCTATTGGTTCGGAATACCAGTCTTCACATGGATCTTTGCACAGAGCGGGTTCCATGGGCACCTATGGGTGTTTTTCCTTTTTCCCCTCAAAAAACCTTGGTTCCTATGGGGACGCGGGCATGGTTACCACAAATGATGCCGAAGCATTTGAGCGACTAAAGATACTAAGGGCTCTTGGGTCTCAACCAAAATATTATCATAAGGTGATCGGTGGAAATTTTAGGTTGGATGCCCTCCAGGCAGCTATACTTCTGGTAAAACTTAATTACCTTGATCAGTGGACTGAAAAGAGAAGAGAGAATGCACGTAATTATAGGAGCCTTTTTGCCGGCAAGGGCTTAGAGCAAATCGAACTGCCTCATGAGAACAAGGGTAGGCACATATACAACCAATTTGTAATAAAGGTTGGGCCAGACAGGGATGAGCTCAAGACATATCTCGCCAGTCAGGGTATAGGCAGTGAGATCTATTATCCCGTTCCACTTCATGTGCAGGAGTGTTTTGGATATCTCGGGTATCGTCCAGAGGATTGCCCTGTTTCTGTTGATGCTGCGGCAAAGACTCTCGCCCTGCCCATCTACCCGGAATTACAATACGAGCAGATTGAATATGTTGTGGAAAAGATTAGCTCATTTTATGAGACATAGAGAGACTTCTGGCACCTCCGTCGTTTCCAGGGTATTGGATAGGATTTTCAACGGAATCACATAGCAAAGCCCTATTGACTTAAGAGAAATGGTGGGAGAGTATTACGTTATGGTCGAAGAATTTGTTACCTTTTATCAAATGCCTCAAATGAATAAGCCTATACTGATTGCCGGATTTGGTGGTTGGTCAAATGCTGGCAATACCGCGGTGAAGTCA
>DAOVRY010000093.1 GCA_030633645.1 Pseudomonadota bacterium
CAGCACGAGTGATATGTGACTTCAACAGGTTCTAAGATTTCTAGCATATAATATATTAGTATCGTTCAAAAGTATTGGCAGAATGCTATATCGGTTAGAAAACGTGTGCATAGTTACGTCTATCCGGTCATGCCAATTTCCTCAAGGCGATATCTATTGGCCTCGAGGGAGGTGGTCAAATATGTGGGGGTTAGACGAACCAGACGGAGACTCACAGGGCTTCCGAGGTGTAAACCCCACATATTTGGCCACTGCAAGGCCCGGTGGAATTTTTTTTGAGATATCGCCCGCCCGCCTCGCCTGAGCGAGAGCGATGGCGGGCAGGCCTCTCAAAAACAGCCATGACCTCCTTTAGAACGTGAAGGACTACTCACTATGGTTCATGCTAACACTTTTTAACGATACTAAAAAACTATGAGACGCCGAGATTCCCTTTCAAACAGGCCAAGTGACAATAAGCTCATGGTCGGGGGTGATATTTTTCGTGAATCTCCTTTAATCTTTCTCTGGCGACATGGGTATAGATTTGGGTTGTAGATATGTCAGCATGTCCTAACATAATCTGTACAGATCTGAGATCAGCTCCTCCCTCCAAGAGATGGGTTGCAAAGGAGTGCCTTAGGGTGTGGGGAGAGACTTTCCTGGTGATTCCAGCCTTTAACGCATATTGTTTTAGAATTTTCCAAAACCCCTGTCTTGTTAGAGGTTTCCCCCTCCTGTTGAGAAAAAGGTAGGGCAGTTTTCCCTTTTGCAAAAAAGATGGCCTGCTATCCTGCAGATACTCTTTGAGGGCATCGAGTGCCTTGGTACCCATCGGGACAATCCTCTCCTTTGAACCCTTGCCCATAGTCCTGATAAAGCCTGCTTCCAGGTTGATATTGTTTATTTTAAGGCCAATCAATTCGGTGACTCTGAGCCCAGTGGCATACAAAAGTTCTAACATGGCCTTGTCCCGCCTTCCCAAGTCTGTCTGAGGATCTGGCTGTGAAAGGAGGGCCTCTACCTCATCCCTGTTTAGGATATTGGGTAGGTGTTGGTAGAGTTTTGGTATACCCAATAACCGAGCTGGGTTGGATTCAATTTTGCCTTCAGTAACACAAAAACGGTAGAACGTTTTTATGGAAACGAGGCATCGGGCAAGAGATCTTGCTGATAATTGTGGCCTTTTGTCAGCCACAAAGGATACCAAGTCATCTTGGGTAATCTGAAGAGGGGCAACTCCTCTCTCGTTCAAGAAATCAAAAAAGGTGAGGAGGTCGTGACTATAGGCCACGATCGTATTAGCAGACAAACCCCTCTCAACTCTGAGTTGGTTCATAAACTGATCTAAGAGATGATCTTGAGGATTTTCTTTTGTTTGGGGCATGGGCCTTATGTCTTAAAAAGAATAAAAATTTTCATTGCCTGTCAAAACCCTTGCTCTCCTGTGTTCAAGGGTGACCATTTGCTCCAACCGAACACCCCCCTTTCCTGGCAGATATATCCCGGGCTCAATGGTAAAAACCATGCCTTCTTGCAATACCTTTGGCTTCAGCGGCCCAACAGCAGGACTCTCATGAGTTGCCAGTCCTATTCCGTGACCAAGCGAATGGCCAAAAAAGTTACCAAAACCAGCTTTTTTAATAATTTCTCGGGCTAGAGAATCTGCCTCAGTGGTCTCCATATCAGGCCTTACAAGCTCTATTGCAGTAAGTTGTGCCTCCCTCACGATGCGGTAGATCTCCTTAAGGTCTTCTGTAGGTTCACCAAGGAAAACAGTTCTTGTCATGTCTGAGCAGTAGCCATCAACGATGGCCCCAACATCAAGGATAACCGGTTCACCCTTTTCTAATCTTTTGCTCGTGGGGACTGCATGGGGTAAGGCACTATTTGGCCCTGAAGCAACAATCGGGGGAAAAGCAGGTCCATCAGCACCATGTTGTCGTATGAGCGTCTCAATCCTCCAGGCCATGTCCTTTTCAACCTGACCAGGGCTTAGTTCCTCAATGAGTTTGGCGAGAACATCGCTTATCAATTGTGCTGATCTGCTTAACGTCTCAACTTCTTGTGGCTCCTTGATCTCCCTCATATCTTCCACCATGCTAGATAGGGGGATAAGCTCTACAGGTGGGGAATGCTGGGAGGCTTTCTCTTGTGCCTTTTGATAGACCTCCCAAATCAGATAACCTGCCTCAAACCCCAACCTTCGCGAGTGTAACCGGTCAAAAATCTCAGACAGCGCATTAACTGCGCCTTGCTTATGAGTTATCACCTCAAATCCAGGTGCCTCGTGCTCTGCTTGGGTTGTATACCGCGAGTCGGTGAGCAGAAGAGCCTGATCCAGAGAGATAAATAAAGAACCAGAGGACTCTGTTAACTGTCCATCAGAGGCTCGAAAGCCTGAAAGATAGCGGCGATTCTCAGGCTGAATAATCCAGACCGTATCCACTTCGAAGCCCCCAAACTTACTTCTTAAAGACCGTAAACGATTCTCAAACATAAGCTGATCCGTGGTGGTATTCTCCTTTCCCACAGGAAAGAAAGGAGGGTGTGCTAAATTGCTGGGTTCCTGTTTCTTGGTTAATCCCAGAACTGGCTTTCCATGTTTGTATTTTCTTTTTCCATCTCGGAAATGCCGTCTCCAAGTATTCTCATATCATTCTGGTTGAGTTCTGCCTTGAAAAAGCTTTCAGGCCATGTCCCCACATTACTACTTAGCGCCATTTCACAGGCCTGGATAACGAAACGGTTCCTGCTGCCGCCCTTCTTTAGCTACCTTGTCAATTTTCAAGAGTAGCTTATCATGTATGTGTATAGTGGTTAATGGCATAATATCCTCCGCTCAAGATCGCATCAACAATTATGAATAGAATATATTCTATTCGTAATTTTATCAAGCAGGCAAAAAAAGGGAAACAGCTTCCGAAGTCCAATAGGTCAAATAAAAGTCAACAGCCTTTTAATGATAAAATAGATGAGGGGTAGGAATATGGCGGGAAGCATGTTACCAACCCGGAATCTTTTAATCTCAAGCATATTGAAGCCTATTGCCATTATGAGTAAGCCGCCAACTGCAGACATCTGATTAATTACGGCAGTAATGAGAAATTGCTTCGTAAATGATGCTGTCACCGTTATGAGTCCTTGATATATGAACACTGATACAGAAGAAAACATTACCCCTACGCCGAGGGAGGAGGCAAAGATGATGGAACCAATACCATCTAACACAGATTTTGCGAACAGGGTATGATGATCTCCAGCCAGGCCACTTTCCAGGGAACCCACAATTGCCATTGAGCCAATACAATAGAGTAAACTAGCAGTAACAAAACCTTTCGATATTCCACCCCCAGCCTTTGCAAACTTGATTTCAAACCATCTGCCCAAGTTTTCGAGTCCATCTTCGATTCTTAGAAGTTCCCCGGTTGCACTTCCTATAGCCATGCTGAGAATAACTAATAGTAACTCATCTGTCTTGAATGCCATCTTCAGGCCTATCAAAATCACCGCAAGGCCTATGGAATGCAGGACAGTGGTATGATATCTATGAGGAATAAGACCTCCACACATAAGACCGATTAAACTACCAACAATTATCGCCAGACTATTTACTATGGTACCTAACAACGCAGACCTCCGGTTCTGTTCCTGAGTGGTTTATAGCTTTTTGTGGTGCTAAAATCGAGCAATGAAAAGCAGAAAGGCAATAGTTCACGATTTATGCTGATCTGTAACCCGATAAAATGGTTTAGAAAAAACCTGCTAGCATGTGATATTGTAGGTATAGTATAGTAAAACTCTGGCATAGATGTTCTATTGGGGCGATCTTTCTTGGGGAAAGACCTTAATAAATCCTAACTACTCAGGTTCAGGGGTTCACGGTTCGGGGGTTTCGTCTTAGGCGGATGAGAGAGAGATGAAGATCAAACGGTTCGAAGATATTGAGGCCTGCCCGCCTCGCCTAACGCGAAGCCGACCCGCCTGCCTTGCGTTGCAAAGCATTGCGGGCAGGTGGCGGGCAGGCATGCAAGGCGAATCCCGCCGTGGGACTGCCGTTCGTGGATTCATCAGCTATTTTAAGAGATATGAAGAAGAGTGCAAAGCGACTAACCGTGAATCCCCGTTTCATCGGGAAACTCTGAACCGGACAACCCGAGTACTAACAATAAATCTTTCTCAAAAGCATAAGTATATGATAGATTAGTACAAAACTGGAAGGCTCGAAGATAGCCATAATTGTAAGGTTATGGGCGGGTTCTTTATGCCGGGGAGAAAATCCCCAGGACGTTTTATTTGAAAGGGGGTATTAGACAATGAAGGAAAGACTTTTAGACGTTCTGAAATGGGGGCTAATAATAGTAATAGCCGGTGTGGTTTTTTATTTTGTGGCTCCCACACAACAATTCCAAGCGATTTGGCTGATAGTCACTGCAGTGGCTGTAGCTGCGATTGCCTTTTATGCCATTCAAACTCATAAGTTGGCAGGAAAGAATTATCAACTACTCCTTGAAATTAGCTCAGCTAATGAATTAAAGGCCAGAAGAGACGATGAATTGCGTGAGCAAATGAGTGATGTGTGCAAGGCAATCGTTATTTCCAATTTAATTAGCCCCGAATATGGGGTTGATAGTGACAAGTGGGAAAAGGCAGTCACACTCTTTAAGAGCCTATATAAAGGAAAGACCGTTATTTTCTGATTATGTGATGGCCCCAATCGCAAAAGAAAGGGTGTGCCATGGCCAAGCAGAAAATGCCGCAGCAGGTGTACTGTAAGAACTGCATCAACAATTTTGAGGCAGTACCGAGAATTAGTTTCTTGGGTTTTAGAAAGTTCAGGTGCCCGAAATGTCAACAGAATGTAATTTGGCCATTATCGGGAGGTTTCTTGTTCGTTTACTGGGTTCTTATAAGCGGTGCCATAGTCTTCAGATTTGTGTCAACCGGAGGCCCCCTTCAAATGATAAATCTGTTTGATCCGTTTGCCCTTGGGGCACTGACAGCACTGGTAATGAACTATTTCTTAAAACAAAGAATGAATAAATAGGCAGAATTGAGCCTGGTAACAGTAGACGTCTTCATAACTCAAGATCTTAACATTTATGTCAAGCCTGCCCTGGCGCAATGTTATGAGGTTATTATTTATGGGCTATTGGTTTTTTCAAGAATTTGATATCAAACACCAAATTTGCAATGCCAGGTCTGGGCCAGGGTTTTTGTAATACCACTAAGGCGCAAAGGATTATTGGGATCGTAGAACGGTTGCGGTTGCGCAGCTCGAAACGGTTAACGGTTAACGTCATACGAAACCAGC
>DAOVRY010000240.1 GCA_030633645.1 Pseudomonadota bacterium
ATGGTGGCCCCGTTTCCTCAACCTTCAGAATTCATCTCTGATATGGAATCAATCGAGCAGATGGATCTGCTCAAAGCAGTGATAACAGGTATCAGGAATATCCGGGGAGAGATGAGCATCCCTCCAAAGACGTCCGTAAAAACAGTCATAGATGTAAAGAAGCCAAGAGAAAGAGAGATTCTTAAGAATAACGATACCTATATTACCAGCCTGGCAAAGGTTGAATCTATTGATTTTGTTTCTGGCATCGAAAAACCAGAATCCTCTGCTACGTATGTTTTTGGCGACATCCAGGTTCATGTTCTCCTTGAAGGGCTGATCAATTACGAGGATGAGAGAAGGAGGATACGGAAGGAAATAAAAAAGATAGAGCGCGACATGGCTCTATCTCGAAAGAAACTGGAGAATACGGATTTTTTAAATCAGGCACCTCCCGCTATAGTAGAGGGTGTCAAAGAGAAGGTGGATTTGATAGGTCTCAAGTTAGAAAGACTAAACCAAAACCTCACTATTCTTGAAGGACTCAAGTGAATACGGGCTCTCGTCCCCTCATTGATAGGATAATTGATCTGGCCTTAGAGGAAGATCTGGGGCCCGGTGACCTCACTACTTGGGCCATTATCGATCCATCCATAAAAGGGAAGGCACGGCTTCTGGCAAAGGAAGAGATAGTGTTGGCGGGAATAGAGGTTTTTGGAAAGGTTCTATCCCGGCTTGATCCTGAAATAGCAGTTGAGTGCAATTTCCATGATGGAGATGTAGTGGCAAAGGCAAAGGATATTGGTGTAGTGAAAGGATCAATACGCGGAATACTGAGTGGGGAAAGGACAGCCCTCAATTTCTTGCAGCACCTTTCCGGGATAGCTACCCTTACGAGGAGGTATGTTGAAAAAACAGATCCTTCAAAGGTTCGGGTGATTGATACCAGGAAGACAACTCCTGGTTTACGGGTGTTGGAAAAATATGCGGTGAGAGTGGGAGGGGGTTTCAATCATCGCTTTGGACTCTTTGACGGGGTTCTCATCAAAGATAACCATATTGCTGCGGTTGGTTCTATATCCAAGGCCGTGGCAAAAATTAGAGCTACCGTGCCCCACACGCTAAGGATTGAGGTGGAGGTAGACGATATCAAAGGACTTGAACAGGCTCTTGAGGCAGGGGCAGATGCAATTCTTTTGGATAATATGTCTGTCAAAGAAATGGAGGAAGCGGTCACTATAGCCGGAGGCAGAGTCCTGCTAGAGGCGTCTGGTGGCATTACCTTAGAATCAATTGAGGAGATATCCCAAACCGGTGTGAATCTGATTTCTGTTGGTGCCATTACCCATTCTGCCAGGTCTGTTGATATCAGCCTCGAGATGATTTAAAAGAATAAATTTATGATAAAGGAATTTCATTTTGGACGCAGATGGGCCGCAGATTATTAAGATTTTAAATATAATTTTCTGCGGAGATCTGCGAGAATCTGCGTGCTAATTTAATGGATGAATTAATTAAAAGGGCAGCCCGGATTATTCTGGATTCTAAACTAACCATAGCACTCACCGGGGCTGGTATCTCAGTGGAGTCAGGCATTCCAGACTTCAGGAGTAAAGGTGGTCTGTGGGATAGGTTTGATCCGGAGGAATATGCTACCATCTGGGCCTTTAAGGAAGATCCGGAAAAGGTCTGGCAGATGTTAAAGGAGATGGAAGGCACTGTTGACAGGGCAAGACCAAATGGTGCACATACTGGTCTAGCTGAGCTAGAAAGAATGGGTCTGCTTCAGAGTGTTATTACCCAAAATGTAGATAATCTGCACCAGGAGGCTGGTTCCCGGGATGTTATCGAATATCATGGCAACTCTCGCTCGCTGGTCTGCCTGGGGTGTGGCAAGAGGTATGATTATCAAGAGAAGAAGGGGGAGTATCCACCTCGGTGTGAGTGTACAAAGATCCTGAAACCAAACGTTGTCTTTTTTGGAGAGGGAATCCCGGTTGAGGCCATGACAAGGAGCTCCCAATTAGCCTCTACCTGTCAGGCCTTATTGATAGTCGGCACTTCGGCAGTGGTGTCTCCTTTTAACATACTTCCAAGGCAGGCAAAACAGGCCAGTTCTAAGATAATCGAGATAAACCTGGAGAGGACTGTCCTTACTGACCATATCACGGATATTTTCCTTCAAGGAAAGGCCAGCGAGAAGGTATCGCAGGTTGTTTCAGCGG
Organism: Pseudomonadota bacterium; assembly: GCA_030633645.1. Taxonomy (GTDB): domain Bacteria; phylum Desulfobacterota; class DSM-4660; order Desulfatiglandales; family B25-G16; genus JADFWK01. Next base: position 2,205 of record DAOVRY010000240.1, read on the forward strand.
TCAAACAGCTAAGAGAGGTTTAAACCAGCTATCCGTCACACACCTTCCTCTTGCATATTGTCCAGCCGGCACCATAAGAGATCATGGCCAAAAAGCTCAACCTATGAGCGATCAGAATCTATGGTGATCTTCCCTTCGTGATTTTTATCTAACCAAGGTCGCTTATCTGGGCCTACGATCTCGGAGACCTTCTCGGCAATCCAATGAAATGGGAGGACATCGTGAGGAGGGAACTTTTCCAGATATTCTATATAGGGTTCGCCCTTCAGGCCTTTTTCCGGTAAGATTGCATCGCTTTTTCCATCGAATTCCACCGTAGGCAATCCATTCTTCTCACAGAGGTTTTTATCAAAGGTTGCAGCAGCGCTAACCCATTGTCCATTCAACAGGAACTGGTTGTACCCATGCCTGTGGAAGGTATTGGTCTTCATAATTTGAAAGATATGTTGAGGCAGCTTATGGTTTGTGATCTTGGCAAAGGCCAGTCGGCTCGGGATGCCGGCAGCTCTTCCAAGGGCTGCAAGGAGCACCGCTTTCTGAACACAGTAGCCCTTTCCCCACTCAAGAATCCTGGATGCCCTGAAGTCCTCAATGAATACAGAGATCATAAAGACATTATACCCGATCGAATCCCTCACAAAATAGAAAAGCTTTACCGCCTTGTCCTCATCGCTTGAACAACCATTTGTCACAATTCTCGCAGTCTCTATAATTTTCTTGTGGTCTGCATCGATGGTAGATGTTGCTCGTAAATATAGTTCCATATCTGAATCCATCCCTAAACTCCCGATTGAAGCCGAGGAATACTTGACTTCACAGGCAGCTATTTCACCTATCCACTTTTAAACCCAGATTTTGCAGTAGGCATCGTAGCGAGGCACAAGAAACCTTAGCGAAACGAGCAGTTGGAGAGATTTTGGCCCGCAGGCATATTCATAAATATGTCCAGGACCAAAATCTCGAAACAAGCGTTGCAGCAA
>DAOVRY010000004.1 GCA_030633645.1 Pseudomonadota bacterium
CCTGAAAGGTATATCTAATTCGACCATGCCCGTTTTCTCAAGGCCATATCTATTTTGTGAGGAGGAAGCACCCCACTATGTGGGGTTTAACAAGTTCATGGGAAATTCCCAGGTGTTTGGGGCCGTAAACCCCACATAGTGGGTCGCAGCCATATCCGGTGGGATTTTTTTTGAGATATGGCCTTTCAAAAAGGTCATGGTCTTCATCTAACACACCTTTGGGGTTTAATCAAAGCCAGGGCCTCTGGGGGGCGATTCTTTACTGAGAGCAGCTCATCCTTGTGTTTTTTCTATTACCTGCATGGGATCAGGCCCAGCAACAGGAGATGGTACTTGGATTGAATGTACTGTCTGCTCCCAGGTCCTGAGACCAATACCCCTAGCCCCATTACCACATTGTGTTTGCCCGTTAGACTACTACCTGAGACTCTTTTAGTAAAAGCTTTTTTGCTAGTCTCTCTTGGAGACGCGTATTAGTGAGGTTTCTTCTTCCATAAAGGGTGACCGGGCACCTTGTAAATTGTACTTGACTATCCCTTGACATTCTATTATAAATCTAAACACTTAGTCGGGCGGGTATAGCTCAGTTGGTAGAGTACAAGCTTCCCAAGCTTGGTGTCGCGGGTTCGATCCCCGTTGCCCGCTCCAGATTGGGTGAAAAAAGAGTTCTGTTCCCTTTTCGAGGTAGAAAGCGGTGACTAGCCGGAAGGTTATTACTTTGAAAAGCGGATGAGTCAAAGGTGACGACAAGCGAGTAAGTTTGGGGAGCGGGCTTTAACGCCCGCTTTTTGTGTAAGAGGTTTATTGATGATATCAGAATATAAGAGGATTGTTCATGAGGTATCATCCGTGGCTGAACCTTTGTTAGATTCGTGTGGCATGGAGATGGTGGACACGGAGTTCCTTTCTGAAAAAGGTAGATGGATCCTTCGGGTTTTCATAGATAGAGAAGGTGGCGTGACTTTGGACGATTGCGCCGGGGTTAGCCGCGAGCTTGGGGATCTTATTGAGGCAAAAAATATCATCGACTATCCTTACGTCCTTGAGGTCTCCTCTCCTGGGCTCAACAGGCCCTTGAAAAAGGAGCGTGATTTTATACGCTCAATTGACAAGATGCTGAAAGTAACTATGTCACAACCTATCAACAACAGGAGGAATTTTACCGGACGCCTTGCAGATGTCAGGGAAGGAATAATCCATCTTTCACTGGATGATACAAATGTCGTTGAGTTACCCTTAGAGGGGATTGAGAGGGCCAGACTAAAATATGAATATAATAAATGATATGTTGGTGGAGAACGGAAGATGATTACGGATTTATTGAGAACGATCGAACAGGTCAGTCGGGATAAAGGGATTGATGCGAAAATTCTGATCGAGGCCTTGGAAGAGGCTGTTCGCTCAGCCGTTAGAAAGAAATTTGGCCTCGAGTATGAATTAGAGGTGACCTTTAACAGGGAAATGGGAGAAATTGAGGTCTTTGAGTTCAAGGATGTAGTTGACACGCTAACAGATGAGAGGCTTCAAGTATCTTTGGAAGACGCCAGGAAGCTTGATCCAGAATCTGAAATCGGTGACAGTTTAGGCATGAAGATGGATACCGATGCCTTGGGAAGGATAGCGGCGCAATCAGCCAAACAGGTAATCATGCAACGATTAAGAGAAGCTGAGAGGGACGCAGTTTATGAAGATTTTAAGGATAGGAAAGGGGAGATCATTAATGGCATCGTTCAACGTTTCGACAAAGGTGCGATTATTGCTAATCTGGGCAAGGCAGAGGCCGAGCTTCCTCTAAAGGAGCAAATCCCCAAGGAGAGCTACACACAGGGCGATAGGGTCAGGGCTTATATTTATGATGTTAGGCAGTTCAGCAGGGGTCCCCAGGTTATGTTATCTCGAACACACCCCAACTTTTTGTCTGCCCTTTTCGAAAGTGAGGTACCAGAGATTTCCGAAGGCATTGTGACGATTATGCAGGTAGCCCGGGAGCCTGGTAGTAGAGCGAAGCTAGCCGTTGCTTCAAAGGATAGGGATGTTGATCCTGTAGGAGCCTGCGTTGGGATGAAGGGCTCGAGAGTGCAGGCGGTAGTACAAGAGCTGAGGGGTGAAAAGATTGATATCGTTCCGTGGGATCCTGATCCAGCGAGGTTTGTATGCAATGCCTTGGCCCCAGCTGAAATCTTGAGGGTGATAGTTGACGAAGAGAACAGAGTCATGGAGGTGATTGTACCGGACGACCAGCTATCTCTTGCTATTGGGAAGAAGGGTCAGAATGTGAGGCTGGCATCCCGAGTTAGCAACTGGAAATTGGATGTGAATGGTGAGTCAGAGTACAATAAGGAACTGAGAGAGGGTTACAAATCCCTGCACATGCTCCCCGGTGTTGGTGATAAATTGGCCACTGCCCTGTATGAGATGGGGTACAGGTCAGCGGAAGATATTTCCAAGGCCGAGCCAGCTGATTTGGCAACCATTAAGGGTATCAGTGACAAAAAGGCCAGAGATTTGATACAGGGGGCCCTTGATTACGTACAGTTGTTAAGCGTTGATAGTGAAGACGCAGGGGATGAAGAAAAGGAAGGATTGTCTGGAGGGTTACATGAGTAAGGTAAGGGTTTATGAGTTAGCCAAAGAACTAAACATGAATTCCGGTGAACTGGTTGAGAAATTGAAGACCGCCGGTTTGCCCATCAATAATTATATGAGTGCTCTCGACAGAGATGATGTAGCCCGGGCTAAGGACTATCTTTCAGGTGCAATGAGTGAAGTCTTTGAGGAGAAAAGGATAAAGACAACAATCATACGCAGGAGAAAAAAGATCATTCCTAAAGTGCCGGAACAGATCAAGGAAGAGGAACCGGTAATTGAAGAAGAGGTTAAACTATCTCCTGAGGAGACTGTTTCGGTACCGGAGGAGAAAGTATCAGAGGTTTTGGAAGAGAAAGGAAAGGAAGAAAAAGAGGAAGCCAAGGAGTTAGAAGTTAAACCTGCTGTTGACCAGCAGGTGAGAAAAGTTGAGCCCAAAATTGAAAAGAAAAAGAAGCCTAAGCCTAAAACTATTCCAGCAAAGATAATAAAGCGAGCAGAAGTTCAGCCGCCTGAGCCGGAAATCCAGGAACCTGTAGCCAAGATGCCGTCAGTTGACATTGCATTGCCCTTAGAGGAGGTAGGTAAGAAAGAAAAGGGGATAAAAGCGAGAAGGAAAGAGGAGAAGGAAGAGTTGACTCCCAAGAGGGAATATCACAGGCGGAGGAGGGAAGTCTTTGAGCGGAAAGACCTCTATGGGGACGTTGGGAGGGGCTTTGTCGGCAAGGCGAAACTAAAGACAAAGGCTAAGTTTGACAAGAAAAAGTTCAAACAAACAGAGATAACTGTCCCGAAGGCTATAAAACGAAGGATAAAGGTTCCTAATGTGATCAGTGTTGCTGAGCTGGCAAAGCGCATGGGGGTCAAGGCAGCCGAGCTCATTAAGAAATTGATGGAGATAGACATAAAGGTTACCTTCAACCAGACGATTGACTTTGATTCCGCTTCTCTTATGGCAGGTGAGTTTGGGTATGAATTGGATCTCTCATCTTTTGAAGAGGAGGATATTCTTGCCGAAGAAGAGGACAGTTCTGAAGATCTTTCTGCTCGACCACCGGTGATTACCATAATGGGACATGTAGATCATGGAAAAACTTCTCTCCTGGATTATATCAGAAAGTCAAGGATTATTGACAAAGAAGCCGGTGGCATAACACAACACATAGGAGCGTACTATGTCCATACCCCACATGGCGATGTTGTTTTTCTTGATACACCCGGACATGAGGCGTTCACTGCGATGAGGGCTCGGGGCGCACAGGTAACTGATTTGATTGTATTGGTTGTTGCCGCTGATGACGGGGTAAAGGAACAAACTACAGAGGCCATTGATCATGCCAAGGCAGCCAACATTCCTATTATTGTCGGTGTTAACAAGATGGACAGGCCAAGCGCAGACGCAGAAAAGGTCAGGAGGGAGTTATCAAAATATGGCCTTTTGGCAGAGGAGTGGGGTGGTGATACCATTTTTAGTTATGTGTCGGCCAAAACAGGGAAAGGTTTGGATCAGCTTCTTGAGTCTATACTACTTCAATCAGAGATACTAGAGTTAAAAGCAAACTACAAAAAGAAGGCGAGGGGAGCAGTCATAGAGGCTCGGCTGGATAAGAATAGAGGTCCCATTGCTACGGTTCTTATTCGTAATGGCACCCTGAAGCAAGGTGACTTCTTTGTGTGCGGAGAGAGCTATGGAAGGGTAAGGGCTATGCTTGATGATAGAGGACAGAAGATAAAATCGGCGTCTCCCTCTATGCCGGTTGAGATCTATGGGATTTCTGGCGTGCCCATGGCCGGCGATGATTTTGTGGTTATGGCAGATGAGAAGAAGTCAAAATTGATTAGCGAGCACAGGAGAATTAACGCTGGATTGGAAACAGCGGCAAACCAAGGTTCTCTCAGCCTCGATAGTCTTTTTGACAGGATCAAAGAAGGCAAGGTGAAGGAACTGAATATCATAGTTAAGGCTGACGTACAGGGGTCGTTAGAGGCACTCGTGGATTCTTTGACCGAACTCAGCACGGAAGAGGTGAAATTAAAGGTTATCCATGGGGCAACCGGAGCCGTGACAGAGAGTGACGTAATGCTTGCCTCAGCCTCTGAGGCCATAATTATCTGTTTCAACGTTAGGGCTACTCCGACTGTCAGTAGTCTTGGAGAAGAGGAGAGAGTTGATATAAGGTTTTATGATGTTATTTACAAGGTGATAGAGGATATTAAGTCAGCTATGGTTGGACTTCTTGAGCCGGTTTACACAGAGAATACTATCGGCCGGGCAGACGTCAAGGAGGTATTTCATATCTCCAAGCTGGGCACTGTAGCTGGTTGCTACGTAACTGATGGTAAGATTCAAAGAAACGCCAAGGTACGCCTATTGAGAGATGAGGTAGTCATGTTTGATGGACAGATCGGTTCCTTGAGACGGTTCAAAGACGATGCCAAAGAGGTGTCCTCGGGTTTTGAGTGTGGTGTAGGAATAGAAAGTTATAATGATATAAAGCCCGGGGATGTCTTGGAAGTTTATGTTGTTGAGGAGACGAAAGCGGAGCTTTGATGTGGTGGTTGGAACCCTTAAGCTTTCCCTATATATCCGCAATAACCATTCACTTAAAGAGAAGAGAAAGGTTGTAAAGAGTATTGTTGCCAGGGTTCGCAACAAATTCAATGTCTCTGTTGCTGAGGTTGGTTCTAATGACAAGTGGCAGATGATCGAACTGGGGATTAGTGCTGTAGGTAATGATAGGCGATTTGTGAATTCGTCACTCGACACTATCCTTTCCTTTTTAGAATCCCTCTACCTGGGGGAGATTGTAGACTCCTCTATTGAAATATTAAATATCTAACTCATTCAGGCACTATGCTTGCAGGGAACAGAACTCACCGCGTTGGCGACCAGATTTTGAAGGAAATATCAAACCTTCTTCTCAGAAAGGTTGAGGATCCGAGGCTCAGGGGGGTCACCGTGACTGATGTGCATATGAGCAAAGATTTAAGACATGCTTATGTTTATTACAGCCTTTTCTGGGAGGGTCAGCAGAAAAAGGAGGCCCATGAAGGTTTTGAAAGTGCAAAAGGATTCATACGACGAGAAATAGGAGAGAGGCTCAAATTACGATACGTCCCAGATATTCAATTTAGGTATGATGAATCGCTCGACTATGGCCAAAAGATGGAAAGGCTTTTGGCAAAATTGGGCCTGGGATCGGATGAATAGTGGTGCTGGTTGTGGGTATCTGCAGCCGGTTAGATGGCCTAGCTAAGCACTGATAAGGCACGAGAACCCAAGACTGAGTGTTGGTCCGTATGGCCTTGAATGAGATCGCACATATTGTGAAAAAGGGCGAAAGATTTTTTTTAGCGAGCCATAAGGATCCTGATGGGGATGCTATTGGTTCTCTTTTGGCCTTGGGTGAAACGCTTTTGCTTTCTGGAAAACAGGTTGTCTTATTCAATGAGGGCCCTATCCCAGATAATTTGAGCTCTTTATCGGGTATAGAGCGAGTGGTAAATGCCGTTGATATGGAATTGGGATTTGATGCTGCCTTGATCCTGGACTGTGGAAATCTTGAAAGAGTGGGAACGGTTTCTCGCCATCTATCTAAAATAAGGCCTTTGATAAACATAGATCATCATGAAAACAATTCTCGGTTTGGTGACATTAATCTGGTTGATGCCCAGAGCTCCTCTGTTGGTGAGATTATCTATCGCTTGATTAAGTTGGCGAATTTACCGCTCGATTTGACTATAGCAGAGAACCTATTTGTGGCTCTACAAAGCGACACCGGCTCATTTAAGTACGACAATACTACGAGTGAGACGTTTTCTGTTGCTGGGGAGCTGGTAGATTGGGGCGTTAATCCATGGAAGATATCACGCAAGGTTATGGATGAATGGACATTGAAGAAGTTGCACATTCTGGAGTCGGCCTTAAAAACAATAGAGTTGCATTCTACTGGAAAGGTTGGGTTTATAACGATCGCACAAGACACACTCTCAAAGGCGGATACTGATAATCTTAACTGTGAAAGGTTTGTGGATTACCCCAGATGTATCTCTGGGGTCGAGATAGCTGTTCTCATAAGGGAGATTAAAAAGGATTATTACCGATTCAGCTTGCGGTCCAATGATTGGGTAAATGTAGCAAAATTAGCAAGTCTTTTTGGCGGCGGTGGTCATCCAAAGGCGGCAGCGTTCTCCAAAGAGGGGAGTTTAGACTCCGTGAAGCAGGAATTCCTCTCCAAAGCAAAGGGGTTTTTGGAGAGCAGATGATTCTGGCAACAGAGCTGACAACTATCCAGAGACATTACCATGATTCAAAAGGATGGGATCATAATAGTAGACAAGGACTCTGGACCCAGCTCATTCAAGGTGGTCGAGAGAATTAGGGGTCTGACTAAGGCAAAAAAGGCCGGTCATGCAGGGACGCTGGATCCCTTTGCAAGTGGGGTACTGGTAATTCTCTTGAACCAGGGAACCAAGTTATCCCCTTTTCTGATGTCCCAAGATAAGGTTTACAGAGCGGCTCTCAGGCTCGGAATAGAAACAGATACACAGGATTTGACAGGACGAATCGTCGAAATAAGACACATAGGCGTGTTACCAAAGGAGACTATCAAAGAGAAGACACAGCAATTTGTGGGTACGATTAAGCAGGTTCCCCCGATTTTTTCAGCTCTTCATCATAAGGGGAGGCGGGCGTATGAATTGGCGCGAAGCGGGGTTGCCGTCGATCTTCAGGAAAGGGAGGTAAGGATTGAATATATCAACATCTTACGTGTAGATCTTCCCACGGTCTGGATTGAGGTTTGCTGCAGCTCCGGTACCTATATCAGAACCCTTGCAGCGGATTTGGGGAGAAGTCTGGGTACAGGCGCACACCTGATGTTCTTGAGGAGACTGCAGAGTGGCCCATTTCATGTGGATGATGCCTTTAGGCTAACACAAGTAAGTCAATATCTCTTCAACAATAGGGTTGATGAGGTGATAATACCACTGAAACAAGCATTGAAAGGGATGATGGAGGTCGAAATATCCGATGCACTAGCAAGAAAGATTAGGTGCGGCCATAAGCCCAACAGAGAGGAACTCTGTGGGCAAAATCCCTCATCTCTCAATTCAGGTGACTCTCTCAAGGCAGTAGTAGGGGAGGAATTGGTTGCAGTCTTAGAAGAAGACAGTAATGGATATAATATAAAAAGGGTTTTCATATAATTAGGTAAGGAGGAATTAAAGTGGTTTTAACAAGCAAAGAGAAAGAGGGGATTATTGATCAATTCAAGGTCCATGAAAAGGATACTGGTTCATCAAATGTTCAGATTGCCCTTTTGACAAAACGGATTAATGAACTTGCTAGTCATTTTAAGGTGCACCCCAAAGACCATCACTCGAGGAGGGGCCTTTTGAAAATGGTTGGTCAAAGAAGGCGCCTTTTGAACTATGTTAGACTGAAAGACCCCGAGCAATATAAGACGCTTATTCAAGAATTAGGTCTGAGGAAATAGGAGGCATGAAAGGTAATTCAACGAGAGAGGATAACAGAAATGATTAAGAATGTAACAGCACACGTCAATGGTAAGAGCTTAAACATTGAAACTGGCAGGGTCGCCCGTGAATCCAGCGGGGCCGTAATCGTAACAATGGGAGAAACGGTTGTCCTAGTGACAGTGGTTTCTACTGATGAGGTAAGAGAGGGTATCGACTTTCTTCCCTTGACAGTTGATTTTCAAGAGATGTCATATTCGGCAGGGAAGATCCCAGGTAATTTTTTTCGTCGGGATATGGGGCGGCCAAGCGAAAAGGAGACCTTGACTTCTCGATTGATAGATAGGCCTCTCAGGCCCCTTTTTCCTCAGAACTATAACTTTGAGACCCAGATAATTGCCAGTGTCTTATCCTTTGACAAACAGAATGACCCTGCCCCTTTGGGCATCTTTGGTGCATCTGCTGCCATCACTATATCAGATATCCCCTTTGGAGGTCCAGTTGGCAGCGCACAGATAGGTAGGGTTGATGGCAAACTTATTGCCTTTCCTACTTTAGAGGAGCAAGAAGAAAGCGCTTTGAATCTGATTGTGGCTGGAACAAAGACAGATGTCGTTATGGTGGAAGGGGATGGTACGTTTGTCTCTGAAGATGACATGCTCGAGGCTATTTTTTTTGGTCACCAAGCATTGCAGCCTATTATTGATATGCAGATAGAGTTGCGAGATGCCGTCGGAAAGGAAAAGCGGCATTTTCTCACCCCTTCAAAAGATGAACAATTGATAGTAAAAGTGAGAGAAATGGGTGAACCTCACATAAAGGAGGTGCTCTCTTGTCCTGAGAAGGTGGCGCGACAAAAAAAGATGTCCGAGGCCATTGATTACGTAATGGAATCACTCAGAGAAGAATATGAGGATAGGGAGAGAGAAATACAGGATGCGATTTACGACCTAGAGAAGAGATTAGCCAGGGACAAGATATTGAGGGAGGGCAAAAGAATCGATGGCAGGTCCTTCACTGAGGTAAGACCTATTGAGTGTTTCGTGGGCATTTTACCGCGGGTTCATGGATCGGCCCTATTTACCAGAGGTGAAACCCAAGCCATGGTCCTGACGACTCTGGGCACTGAAAGTGATGAACAGAAGATAGAATCAATCTATGGAGACACGTATAGAAGGATCACCTTTCACTATAATTTTCCTCCCTTTAGTGTTGGTGAGGCCAAAAGATTGGGACCTCCGGGCAGGAGAGAGATCGGGCATGGTGCACTTGCGAGAAGGGCGCTTCTCCCTGTTTTATTGGAGAAGGATAATTTTCCTTATGCTGTAAGGGTAGTTTCTGAAATAGTGGAATCAAATGGTTCATCTTCTATGGCAAGTGTGTGCGGGGGTTCCCTTTCATTGATGGATGCAGGTGTTCCTGTTAAGGATCCAGTGGCCGGTGTAGCAATGGGGCTTATTTCAGAAGGCGAGAACGTGGCCATATTGACTGATATAATAGGTGATGAGGATCATTTCGGCGATATGGATTTTAAGGTTACCGGAACAGAGCATGGAATAACTGCGATCCAAATGGATATCAAGATTGACGGACTCAAAAAAGAAATAATGGCAAAAGCTTTGCATCAGGCAAGGGAAGCAAGAATACATATCCTCAATGAAATGAACAAGGCCCTATCACAATCCAGATCAGAGATATCCAAATATGCACCGAGAATTGTGACAATCACTGTCAAAACCGAAAAGATTAGGGATATTATCGGTCCTGGTGGAAAGATGATCAAACATATCAGTCTCACAACTGGTACACAGATTAATATTGATGATGATGGTACCGTGATGATTGCATCTACTGAGAGTGAAGGTACGGACAAGGCCATAAAAATGATAGAGGACATAGTGAGAGAGGCAGAGGTCGGAAAATTCTATGTGGGCAAGGTAAAAAAGATCATGGATTTTGGGGCTTTTGTTGAGGTTTTGCCCGGCTCTGAAGGACTCATACATATCTCTCAGTTAAGTCATGATAGGGTAGGGAAGGTGACTGATGTACTGAAAGAAGGCGATGAGGTCCTAGTGAAGGTTACCGATATCGACAGCAATGGGAAGATCCGGCTTTCCAGGAAAGCGGCATTGGGACGGAGTGCAGATGACCTTTAAGAAGACTGTTCTCGCCAATGGAACCAAGATACTTACAAAAAGTGTATCGCATGCAAAATCTGTCTCCTTAGGCATTTGGGTGGATGCAGGATCCAGGGATGAACTTGAGAAAGAAAGGGGAATATTTCATCTCATAGAGCACATGATTTTCAAAGGTACCGGGCGCAGATCAGCCATGCAGATTGCAAAAGACCTGGACGCGATTGGTGGTTTTTCGAATGCCTTTACCGCTAAAGAACAAACCTGTTTTCATGCCAGAGTTCTCCACAAACACCTCAAATTTCTAACTGAAATCTTTTCCGACATATTCACTAATTCGGTCTTTGCTGAAGAAGACCTGGACCTGGAGAAGTCTGTTGTTCTTCAGGAGATTAGTATGATGGAAGATACCCATGATGAATATGTTCAGATTCTGTCTGACCAGTCATTTTGGTCTGGGGAGCCGTTGGGGAGGCCGATTCTGGGTACAAAGGAAACAGTGGACTCCGTTACGAGGAATGAGATTCTTGATTGTTTATCACGGTTTTATTCCCCTCAGAGGGTAATTATTGCGGCTGCTGGAATGGTAGATCACGAGGTTTTCGTAAGCTATTTTGGGCCCTTCTTTGAGCCACTTCAAGACAAGCACAATGGTCTCGTAGCGAGACCTATCCCATTAGTTACGCCTACTGTATCTTTTTACCCTAAGGAATTAGAGCAGGTTCATCTCTGCTTCGGTGCTCAGAGTTCATCACTTTCTGGAGAGGAACGGTTTGCAGAGGCTGTTTTCAACACTATCCTCGGTGGCAACATGAGTAGCAGGCTTTTTCAGGAGATCAGGGAGAAGCGGGGTCTAGCATATTCCGTTTATTCTTACCAGAGTGCCTATACTGATACGGGAGCGACAAAGGTATATGTGGCCACAGATAAGGAGACAGTTAATGAGGTGGTTGAACTAATTGGGTCGCTCATCAGGAAGATTCAGAAGGTGGGTCTCTCTTCAAATGATATCGCTGCGGCAAAAGAATATTTGATAGGGGGAATTTTGCTTGCTGCGGAGAGTATGAACAGTCTCATGATACAACTGGCTAAGAACGAGGCTATTTTTGGCCGATATATACCTCAGGAGGAATTGATAGCAGAATTAGAAAAGGTTACCTTGGATGAAGTAGTAGATGCTTCGAGGAGGGTGTTTTCTGCA
>DAOVRY010000022.1 GCA_030633645.1 Pseudomonadota bacterium
GGCTGGCCTACAAGCAGCGCCGACGAAAGAAAGATAACCCTGAACCTGTTAAAGCTTACCAGAAAGAGCATATAAGACAGAATAGCATAAGGTAAAATTATATGCCAATGTGCGCCCTGGTCAGTATGTGTGCGAAAGGGCAAGAAACAAACGACAAACAGGGAGGTATTGTAGGAATGAAAAACCAGCGCCTTAACCTAAACAAAAAACTTCTTATGGGCTTGGCCATTGCCCTCGTTTTAGGATTCGGGCTTGGCCAGGATGCCTCAGCAAAAAGGGGTGTTCCTGACAGTTTTGCAGAGTTGGCAGATCAACAGAGCCATGTTGCCGTTAATATTAGCACCACAAAAACAGTTAAAGGAATAAGGAGATTCTCCCCTTTTGGGGGCAGGGAATTTAGGGATTTTTTCGGTGATGAATTTTTCAAGCGCTTTTTTGGCGAAAAGCCTGAAGAAGAGTTGAAACAGAAGAGCCTGGGCTCAGGTGTTGTTGTGAGCGAAGACGGTTTTATTCTGACCAACAATCATGTAGTAGCAGATGCAGATGAAATCCTGGTTACCCTTTCTACCAAGGAGAAATCCGAGCCAAAGAAAGCAAAGCTCATTGGGCGAGACCCCAAGACAGATATTGCACTCATAAAGATTGAGGTTGATAAATCCCTCTCAGCCGCCAGGCTTGGGGATTCTGATAAACTAAGAGTAGGTGATTGGGTTGTTGCCATAGGAAATCCTTTTGGTCTGGGACACACGGTAACTGCCGGCATTGTGAGTGCAAAGGGACGGGTAATAGGTGCGGGACCCTATGATAATTTCATCCAGACCGATGCATCTATTAATCCTGGGAACTCCGGTGGACCTCTCTTCAACCTTGATGGAGAAGTGATAGGAATCAATACTGCAATCTTTACCCACGGTGGGGGGAATATTGGGATAGGTTTTGCTATCCCGATTAACATTGCCAAATCGGTTATGGCCCAGTTAAAGGAGAAGGGGAAAGTTGTGAGGGGCTGGCTCGGTGTAACCATTCAGACAGTTACGCCTGCAATTCAGGAAAAATTCGGTCTCAAAAAAGCGGAAGGCGCACTCATCGGGGAGGTAACCAAGGGCAGCCCTGCTGATAGAGGCGGCCTCAAGCGCGGAGATATCGTAATTAGCTTTGATGGAAAAAAAGTCAAAAAGATGAACAGTCTTCCGCCCATGGTTGCGGACACAGCGGTAGGCAAAAAGGTAGAGATAATCGTAATCAGGAAGGGAAAAGAAAAGAGATTAGCAGTCACAGTAGGAGAGCTCGAAGAGGAGACCAGATTGGCCGCTACCACAACCCCGGAGATCGAAGAGAGCTTTGGGCTCTCAGTCCAAGAACTCACCCCTGAACTTGCAGAATCATTGTCTTTGAAGGGCGAAAAAGGAGTAGTGGTCTCAGGTGTAAAAAGGGGTAGCCCTGCCTATGAGGCAGGATTACAAAGAGGTGATCTCATTCAGGAGATAGAAAAAGAGCCTGTCAGAGATATGGACGATTACAAACGAATAATGCAAAAGTCAGCATCAAAGAAGCAGATCCTCATGGTCATTAGACATAGGGGGCATACCAGATATGTGATTCTAAAAAAATAACTTAGAGAAGCAATCTGATACCATTTTTTTGCCGTTGATTAACCGAGCAGCTCCAATCTTTTGTTACGGTAGCAATCGTTAGGCATTTCTCGGTTTGTTAGTGTTGTGCTAACAGATACTTTTTGTAATACCGTGTCCGTGACAGACAGAAGCCTGTTGTCTTTCTTCTCTTGGTTTTCTGTACGCATTATCCCTTTTTAGGGGAAAATGCAGAGTTGATTACCGCCTACAATCCGGCTAGCTTGAGACCTTTGCACAACCCTGGTTTCGGAAATGTTGGAGCAACAAAAGCGTTTTCTCGACACGTCGCGCCAGGGCAGGCATCACTATTTTGCCATTGTGGAAGCCCGCCTGGCATCGCCTGGAGCGAAGGCGACTGACGGGCAGGCCGAATTTCGTCAGGAAAAGGGTTATGTAGAGGTCTCGATTATGACGGTGTGAAATGATAGACAATCTTTTTTTGAAGATTCGACAGGGTTTGGGCAGAACTTGGCTTGCGGTGACCCGTAACGAGCAATTCTTTATGATCCTGATGGGGGGGATTGTGGGGGCAGCGGTTGGCTATGGCGCTATCGGGTTTCGAGGTCTCATCGATTTGGTAGCTCAATTTGGCTGGGGGGTCCTGGCTCGGGTGGAAGGAAGTGACCTGCTAAGGATGGCTGTGTCTGCACCCTTCTGGGTTAAGGTCTTGGTCCCTGCGGGGGGCGGATTGATAGTGGGGCTCATTATCTTTTTCATTGCTCAAGAGGCCAAAGGGCATGGTGTGCCGGAGGTAATTGAAGCGGTTGCTTTGAGGGATGGCCGCATGTCATCCCGAATGGTCTTAGGCGATGCATTTGCCTCTGCCACTTGTATCGGTTCTGGAGGGTCGGTGGGAGTTCATGGCCCCATTGTCTTGATCGGTTCCGGCATAGGCTCTGCTATCGGTAGATCGGTGAAAATGGCAGGGTGGCGGTTGCGGACTTTGGTGGCTTGCGGTGCTGCTGGCGGCATAGCTGCTACCTTTAATGCACCTATGGCTGGAGCTCTGTTCTCTTTGGAGATTATACTGAGTGAATTTGCAGCACTAGAGTTCATACCTATCGTCGTTTCTTCAGTGATTGCCACCGCCTTATCGAGGCACTATTTGGGTAATTTTCCTGCCTTCGAGGTTCCACCGTATGAACTTTTGCATTATAGCGAGTTGTTTCTCTACTTGATACTAGGGGTTTTTGCCGGGGTGGTTGCCTATTCCTTTATTCGTCTTCTTTATGGTGTTGGTGATCTTTTTGATCGGTGGAAATTACCTAATTTTACCAAACCTGCTATTGGGGGAGGTCTTGTTGGCTGCATTGGTATCTTTTTCCCCCAGATTTTTGGTGTAGGATATGAATCAGTTACCCAGGTGCTGCAAGGGGAAACAGTGGGGACCATCCTGATTTGGCTTCTGGTGGCAAAGATTCTGGCTACCAGCATTACCCTCGGTTCAGGTGGCTCAGGGGGAATATTTGCGCCTGCTCTCTTTATGGGTGCCGTCTTAGGGGGTGCTTTTGGTCAGTTTGCCCATATTTTGTTCCCCCAAACTACTGCGCTCTCCGGTGCCTATGCCCTCGTGGGCATGGGGGCGGTGTTTGCCGGTACGGCCAGAGCCCCTATTACTGCTATGCTCATCATCTTTGAGATGACTGCCAATTACCAGATCATCCTCCCGTTGATGTTTGCTTGCACAATAAGTCTGGTAATTTCGGCGCTTTTATCCAGCGAGTCGATCTATACCCTGAAACTGGTCAAGAGAGGTGTGAATATCTATGGTGGAAAGGAGCTTAATGTCCTCAAGCGTCTCAAGGTTTCTCAGGTAATGATTCCTGAGATTGAGCTGGTATCTCCCTCGGCACCGTTAACTGAGCTCGCTACGAGGATGATGTCGAGTTCCCATTCTCATTTTTTTGTGGTTGGGAATGATAACCGAATCCAAGGTCATATCTCTCTTGAGAATCTACGTCCTATCTTAAAGGACTATGAGGCTCTTTCTGACGTGGTAATCGCCTCAGATCTGATGAACCACGAGGTAACCGTGGTGAACACAGATGAATCCCTTGACATGGTTATGCAGCTTTTTGGGAAGTTTGAGCTTGGTGAGGTTCCCGTAGTAGGCAATGGTCAGCTGGTTGGCACGGTACGGAGGAGTGATGTGATAGAGGCCTACAACCGGGAGATCGTCAAATTAGATGTGGCTTCGGGTTTCGCGACTTCCTTTCGTCTCCAACAGAAGTTGCAGTCAAAGCAATTGGCTGTGGCTGGGGGGTTTATAATATTGGAAGTCAGCGCTCCCAGAATTTTTGTAGGTAAGAGTTTGCAAGTATTAGACCTCAGGGAACGTTTTGGAGCTACGGTTTTGACTATCAAAAGGGAGGTTGAAGACGGAGAGGATAAGGTCTCTTACCTATTGCCCACGTCTTCCACTACTATAGAAGAAGGTGATGTGCTCATAATCTTCGGCTTGAAAAAGGATCTTTCCCGTTTTCCTCATGACTAAGGGCTCTTGCGCTGTCCCTGAATTTACTGGGGGAGACGGACAGATTTCAACAGGCTGTTGCCCAAACCGAAATCCCTTTGAGCGGTCATTAAAACGTTTTTTGCCAAGAAATCTTGGCGAAGTGGAAGATAAGCGATGTCAACTGTTTGAGCCCTAAAGGCGAGTTTTGACATCGCCTGGAGCGAGCCTTAGATTTATCAAAAAAGGTTTTAGACCCAGAGAAAAGGGATTTCGGCAACAGCCTGTCAATATTGTATGATAACTTAGGATTCTATTCTTTTTTTTGAGACGGGAGTTAGTTGCCTGTTGCATGGCACCAAGAAGTGTTGAATATATTTTGGAGTTTGGCAAGAGTGGATCAGGAAAAATGCACCAGAAAGCCCTTATTGAGAGATATATGTCTAGCTCTCAAAAAATGGGTTGACAACGGTTTGCAACAGGGATAGAAAAGACATAAATTTTTGAGCATCCTTATAAAAAAAGGCATCCTTTCTAATGAGACGTTACGAAACGATTTATATCGCCAATCCCAATCTCGATGATGAAGCTTTAAAAGAAGTTGTTGCCAAGTTTTCAGATCTAATAAAGAAACAAAAGGGCTCTATCGTAAAGATTGATGAGTGGGGAAAAAGGAAAATGGCTTATGAGGTGAAGCGATTTGATAAGGGCCACTATGTCCTCCTTGATTTTTGTGGTCTCCCTGAGATGGTTACAGAGTTGGAGAGGAATCTAAAACTTGATGATCGGATCCTAAAGTATTCAACGGTCAAAATTGATGAAGATGTTGATCCAGCAGAGCTAATCGTTGAGGAGGAGAAAACGGAAGATAGCAAGGAAAATCAAGTGGAAGAGAAGCAAATTGAATCGGCTGAAGAAGCATAATGGTTTTTCATGGGGGCAAAAGAATGTTTATTAAGCACAAGGTTTGCCGTTTCTGTGCTGATCCGAGTTTAAAGATCGATTACAAAGAGCCCAAGACTCTTGCGGTTTTTACGAGCGAAAGAGGAAAGATTATACCTCGAAGAATTTCTGGCAACTGTGCCAAGCATCAAAGAATACTGGCTGTGGCTATAAAAAGGGCCAGAAGCATAGCCCTTTTACCGTTTACTACTGCAAAAATTAGGTCCAGAGAACATCGAGAATACTAAGAAATAACGTTTCGGTTTAGAGAGCTGAATATGGGGGCTAGAGGAGTTGTTGGTTCTGTTTTTGCGGCCTCCATTTTGTTTTTTGCTATACTGTTCCATGCCTCAATTTCTGCTATTCATCGTGCACCTCTCTTTTTGGAACCTGCCCAGTTGAATAACCTTTTGTCAGGGCAGAAGATAGAAAGTTCTCCAGGAGAAAATTTCCATGCTGTGGCTTTAAACGAACAAGGAGTCAATCTTAAAAGTACCGTTCGCCTAATTTCAGCAAGAACTTGAAAGAGTATATCAGTGGAGCAGAGAATTTAACGGGAGAAGGGATATGAGGATAATACTGAAGCAAGATTTTGAATCTCTTGGTTTTGAAGGTGATACTGTGGATGTTGCAAGGGGCTATGCCAGAAATTACCTTATTCCAAAGGGCATTGCTGCAGAGGCCACTCATACCAACCTAAAGGCATTGGAGATGAGAAAAGACAAGATAATGGCCAGACGCATGAAAGATAAGGAGGAAGCAGAGAGGGTGAAGGAAAAGATCTCACAGCTAACGGTAGGTATCAGGCAAAAAGCAGGTGCGGAGGGTAAGCTCTATGGTTCTGTGACAACTCGAGATATTGCTCAGGGGCTTGAGAAAGAGGGAGTAGTTGTGGACAGGAAAAAAATTAGCCTAGATGAACCAATAAGGGCTCTCGGTGAGTTTGATGTGGCAATCAGACTCTACCCAGAAGTTATGGCCACCATAAAAGTAATCGTTGAACAAGAGGAAGAAAAGGCGTAAGAATAAGAAAATGGATATGCCCAAGAAAAAAGAAGATCCCGGTTATCTCACTTATAAGGTGCCTCCCCATAACCTGGAGGCTGAACAGACTATATTGGGTAGCATATTGATCAATAATGATGCGCTGAATCAGGTTGTGGATATCTTGTCAGGTGAGGATTTCTACCGGGAGACCCACACCCAAATATTTGAAGGGATGCTTACCTTGTATAACAGAGATGATCCCGTCGATCTGATTACGCTTTCGCAGGTGTTGAAGGAAAGGGGTGCTCTGGATAAGGTTGGAGGAACAGATTACTTGGCTTCACTGGCAGAAGCAACGTCAACCTCAGCTGGAATAATGCATCATGCCAAAATTGTTAAAGATTTATCCACAAGAAGAAGCTTAATCGGCCATTGTGCCCGGATATCTGAATCCTGCTTCGAGTTTACTAATGACACTGACGAAGTCCTTGATTTAGCTGAGCAATCCATATTTGAGATAGCAGAGAGGAATATAGATCAAAACTTTTTTTCGCTGAATGAAGTAATAAAGGAAAGTTTCAAGAAATTGGAAACCACTTCTCATAAGGGTGATTTTATTACCGGCATCTCAACGGGATTTACTGATTTTGACAATCTTACCTCCGGCCTTCAACCTTCTGATTTTATTATTATTGCTGGTAGGCCGAGCATGGGCAAGACATCACTCGCTTTAAACATGGCACACTATGCTGCGCTTGAGGACAAGGCAGGGGTGGCTCTGTTCTCCCTTGAGATGTCAAAACTCCAACTTGGCATAAGGCTCTTGGGATTGGATGCCATGATTGATGCGTCCAAACTAAGGAGGGGGTCCTTACAGGATGATGAATGGGTTCGGCTGACAGATGCGGCTAATAGACTCTCCGAACTGCCTATCTATGTTGATGATAGCTCTGGGTTGTCAGCGTTAGAGATGAAGGCCAAGGCCAGGAGACTAAAAAAGAAATATAACATATCTTTGGTGATTGTTGATTATCTTCAATTGATGCAGAGCAAGAAGTCGGTTGAATCGAGACAGCAGGAGATTTCTGATATATCACGGTCTTTGAAGGCCCTTGCAAAGGATTTGAATATCCCTGTTGTGGCACTTTCCCAGTTAAACAGAAGGGTTGAGGACAGACCAAATAAGAAACCAATGCTGGCAGATTTGAGGGAATCGGGTGCTATAGAACAGGATGCAGATCTGATTCTGTTTATCTACCGAGAAGAGCTGTATAACCAGACGGAGGAAAACAAGGGCAAGGCCGAGATTATTATTGCCAAACATAGGAATGGACCAACTGGTAAGGTCGATTTAACATTCAGGGAAAAATATACAAAATTCGATAACTTCTACCGGGAAGAATTGGTAGAAAGGTGATTTTTTAAACCGCACTTTTTTTACCCGTTACCAATAACTTGAGGCAGAGCCATAAACAAGGTATATGGCAAAATAGGTGGTCTCAAGGCCAGCCATCTCAAAAGACTTCAAAACATCTATACACGACGTATTTCCAAGGGCGAAATCATCTCTCGTGAGATTGCACGCCGATTAGCGGAGATCTCCGCTGACATCAAGAGACAAGTGGCACTCCTCATCGGAAGGAGGGGGGATGTAGAGTATGTGGTTGTGGGCAATGACCACAGCATCCTGATCCCTGATTTAACTCGGTTCAGGTCTGGTGCTGGTAGATTGAAAGGGCTAAGGTGTGTCCACACTCACCTGCACGGAGAGCCACTGAGTCATGAGGATCTCATGGATCTCGCTCTACTCAAGCTGGATTTGATGTTGTGCATTACCATTAATCCTCAAGGGATTCCGGCCGATCTTTACTATGCCCATCTCCTTCCCAAGAATAAATCAGGGCAGCCGTGGATTGTGGATCATGTAGCTGATATTGGCAGGCTTCATTTCAATTTTTCGGACTTTATCAGAGATCTTGAAAGTGAGCTTTCCAAAACAGGCCAGGGTCTCGGAATGGAAAGGAAGGAAAAGGCTGTGCTTGTGAGTGTGACCAAGGCCTCGAAGAGGCA
>DAOVRY010000148.1 GCA_030633645.1 Pseudomonadota bacterium
AGGAAGGTTCTCAGTCTTTCCCTCGCAAGCGATGGATATGAAGTATCAACAGCTTCAGGAGGTGAGGAGGGTGTTGAAAAATGTAAACATGAATTACCACAGCTAGTGTTAACAGACATTAAGATGCCGGGCATGGACGGGATTGAGGTCTTGAAGCGGGTCAAGGAATCCAATCCCGATGCCGAGGTCATAATGATAACCGGGCATGGGGATATGGATTTAGCGATAGAGGCCCTTAAACTTGATGCCTCGGATTTCCTCAATAAGCCTATTAAGGATGAGGCGCTCTCAGTGGCCCTGAAGAGAGCAGAACAGAGGATAGCAATTAGGGAGAAACTCAAGGCATATACCGATGACCTTGAGAATATGGTTAGAATAGCAACAGAGGAGGTAAAGAGGAGATCTGAGTTTCAGAACAAACTCATTACCTCTTCCAATGATGCGGTTATTGCTACAGATGAGGAAGGAACTATTGTTATCTATAATCGGGGTGCTGAAGAGATATTCGGATACCCTCGTTCTGAGATAATAAGGAAAATGAAGATTTACCAACTCTATCCACCGGCAATAGTTTCAGAATTTCGGGCGGGATTGGAAAAGAGAGGTGATGTGGATCTGTCAAACTGGCGGGAGGTTTCTATTGTTACCAAAAAGGGAGAGGATGTTCCCACCCGATTCTCAGGATCTATTCTCTATGGAGATGGCGAGGTGGTTGGTAGCGTCGGTTTCTTTCAGGATCTCAGAGAGATAAAAAGGTTGCAGGAAGAATTAATTAAATCAGAGAGACTGGCAGCCACGGGGCAGACTGTTGCAGGCCTGGCCCACTATATCAAGAATATCTTGAACGGACTTAAGGGTGGTACCTACGTATTAAATGTTGCACTTGACAGGAAGAACACGGATAAGATAAAAAGCGGCTGGTCCATGATAGAGAGAAATGTGGAGAGGATATCGGACCTCGTTCTTGATTTGCTCGCCTATTCTAAGGATCGCAGACCTGAACCTGAGAATTGCTTTCCTAACGAGATAATGCAAGAGGTTTGTACCCTTATGGAGGCAAAGGCGAGAGACAATGATATTGAGATAAAGAGAAATCTTGACCCTCTGGTAGGTGAGATATTTCTAGATCCAAAGGCTCTTCACAGGTCTCTCTTGAACCTGGTTTCCAATGCCATTGATGCTTGCATATTTGATTCCACAGCAAAGAAAAAGTGGCAGGTTACGGTGAGCACGGCAATTGATAAGAATAACATAATCAGACTTGAGGTGGCCGATAACGGTACAGGCATGGATACAGAGACAAAGGAAAAAATTTTCTCTTCTCTCTTCAGCACCAAAGGTGAAAGAGGGACGGGATTAGGGTTGCTCGTAACCGAAAAGATAATCAAAGAAAATGGGGGGGAAATAACGGTTGAGTCTCAACTGGGGAAGGGGACTACATTTACCATTTACTTACCCTATCAGGAGTTACAAAAAAGTGCTAATGTAAGGTAGTTTCTTGTGTTTGTTGTGTTACAACCCTATAAACTCAATAGACTCAACAAACGCAACAAACTCTATCAAAGGGAGGATAACCGATGGCCAAAAAGGTACTCAACGTTGAGGATGATCCTGATATTAGGACATTTGTAACAACTGTCCTGGAGGAAAATGGTTACATACCCATTATGGCAAAGGATGGCGAAGAAGGGACGAAGAAGGTAAAGGAGGAGAAACCGGATCTCATTATCCTGGATATACTAATGCCCAAAGAGAGTGGCATCAAGATGTACCATGAACTCAAGAAGGATCCATCCCTAAAGGATATCCCAGTTGTCATGCTCTCAGGTGTTGCAAAAAGGACCTTTCTCAGATCCCAGGTGGCCCTGACCGAGTTTGGCGATGAAACCGTACCCGAACCCGAGGCCTACCTTGAAAAACCGGTAGAGGCAGAAGACCTTGCTGAGATCTTAAAGAAGATTTTGGGCTGATCACGGTCGAGAGGAGGCGTGAGTTCCAATGAAAACCACTACCATACTTTTTGTTTCCGAGTTTGAGGAGTTATGGTTCGATGCTCTGCAATCCTTGATGGGGCTCAGGAAGGCAGGTTTGAATCATGTTGTATTTCTCCATGTAATCCAGAGAGAGAAGGTGGCCATGAGGAGGGGTACCGGTTACCTCAAGCAGGAAGCGCGGAAACTCAGGGAGATAGCTGATATTCGGTTTATTGACTGGGCCGAGACCCTTTTTGAGGAAGGGATGGAGGTTGGGGCCCATATAGCTATTGGCAATGTAGTACCAAAAATCCTCTCTGTAGCTGAAATTGAAAAGGTAGATCTTATTGTTACTGCCCGAAGAAGAAGGGGCAAACTGGAGGAACTCTTTGCCGGTTCTGAAACTTCAGATCTTCTGAGAAGAACGGTTAAGCCGGTCTTGATATACAACTATCTGTCACAATCGGGAAAGGTGGGTGAGAACCCGTTTGAGAGACTTCTTTTGGCACTCGACTGGTCTGTATCCTCTGAAAAGGTCCTCGACTTTGTGCTATCACTCAAGGGGGCAATCAAAAGGGTAGAGATAATCCATGTTCTCAGTGAGAAGGAGATCGGGAAACTTTCCAAGATGGAGGCGCATAAGGTGGAAAGGGATAATAAAAAGAGACTGGATGAAGTTTGTGATACTTTCGCTAAAGAGAGATTTGATGCACGGCCCCATCTTTATATTGGCAATTCCGTGGAGCAGATTGAAAAGGGAGCCTCCGAGCACAAGGCGACCATGATTGTTGTTGGAACGAGAAGGGCAAGTGTCTGGAAGGAGAAATGGTCAGGAAGTGTTTCCCATTCCTTGGCAGAGAAGTCTGAATTACCGCTTTTAGTTATACCCGCCGAGGTTAAATAGTAGTTAATGATAGAAATAAAGAAGCTTCTCTACGCAACGCATCTGAGAGAGCCAACATATAGTCTATTTGAAGGATTACTAGATATTAGGAAAATGGGGCTCGAGGAAATAATCCTTCTTTCTGAGAGCCTATCACAGGAATTGAAGGAGAGTCTATCTGAGCATGGGATAAATCTCAAGAGAATTGAGGGATCGGGCCCACTTCCCTCCAGGATTTTAGAATCGGCCAACAGAGAAAACCCATCTCTTATCGTAGCTCATCTTAGTAGAGAAAAGAAGAAGTTCTTTGCGGGCGGTGCAGCGACGGATCTGATAAAAAACACTCCTTCCCCCCTCCTGCTTATTCATGAAAATGGTAAGGGAAGAGGTTCCTCCACAAGAGGCCTATTTGACAGTGTAATTCTTGCCACCGACTGGTCTGATTCAGCCTACAAGGCGTTGCTCTATGTTATCGGTTTAAAGGAACTTTTAGGGGTCTTGGATATAGTGTATGTGCTCAATGAGAAACCCACGATAAAGGACATTCGGCAACTGAAGGAGAGGGTGGAGGAAGTCAGAAAGATCTGTCTAGAGGAACAGATAGATGCTGAATCTCATATCTATGCCGGCAAGACCGCAGGGGAGATCATATTGGCTTCTAAGGACTACGATGCCACCCTTATTGCAATGGGATACCAATCAAAAGACATATTTAAGGAGATATTCTCAGGGAGTGCGTGTTATCGGGTGGCAGAGGAATCTTCTGTGCCTGTTTTGATTATCCCTTAATTTAAAAGCGAGGATCCAGGTATCTGTCCGCCTAGGCGGATAGGAACAAAATCTAGACGAAACATCCTGTAGTTGAACGTCTCGGAAATTCTACAACTTATTGAAATTAAAAGAGTTTTTTGAGGCTGTTGGATATTGCCTCGCACATGGCCCCAGTGAAATAGAAAATAAGTTTCACGGGGTAAAAATAATGGCCTGCCCTCCCCGTCCCGAGACCGGGACGGGATCGGGAGGCGCGACATTGCTGGAATACACTCTGGGCGTTACAGTATTTCGTAAATAAGCTCTTTATACTCATGCTTTTGCATGCCAGCCTGCCCTGGCGCGACGTAATTGGTACAGGATGCTATTGCTTTCCTTATATCCAAGCCAAAGCATTGAAATGAATCCATTGCATGCCAGGTCTGGGCCAGGGATCAATAGGATTTTTTTGTAAGCATTTTGTGAAACTGGCTATCGAAAACCATTTCATCTCGCTGTCATCAACATTTTGAAGAGTATCTATTCATTTAACTTCGCCGAAGGCGATTGCATTTCTTGGCTTTCATCCGGAAAGCCAAGAAGGAAATATCCAAAAAATC
>DAOVRY010000061.1 GCA_030633645.1 Pseudomonadota bacterium
CAATCAGAGGGATAATGCTGGTCTGTCACGGTTAGACAGGCTGTTGCCGAAATCCCTTTTCTCTTAGTCTAAAACGTTTTTTGATAAATCCAAGGCTCGCTCCAGGCGATGTCAAAACTCGCCTTTAGGGCTCAAACAGTTGACATCGCTTATCTTCCACTTCGCCAAGATTTCTTAGCAAAAAACGTTTTAATGACCGCTCAAAGAGATTTCCGTTTGGGCAATAGCCTGTGGAAATTTGACATCGACATCGAGCTTGACAAATGTATAATGTACCTTAGTTTACAAGGCGAAAAAAGAGCTGTACCGAGTATTGCCTACTTACGTGGCGCTCGGGATGCCGAGGAGGAACCTTTTACTCGTACACAAGAGGAGAATGCGAAATGGATACAGAAAAAATACTAAAGGGAAAAAAAGTACTGATCGTAGATGACGAACAAGATATCCTTGATCTCTTAGTAGAGCTGCTGAGTACCTGTATGGTTGACCCTGCTTCCTCCTTTGAAGAAGCCAAGAGACTGCTTGAAACCGAATATTATGACATTGCAGTCCTGGACATAATGGGCGTGAGAGGATTTGAGCTCCTCAAAATTGCGAACGAACGAAGAATTCCCGCCCTTATGCTCACGGCGCATGCCCTGAGCGAAGAGAGCCTTAGAAAATCCGCTGAAGATGGGGCTTCCTACTATGTGCCTAAAGATGAAATAGGTAAAATCGATGTCTTTGTGGCGGACGTGATTGAGGCCAGAGAAAAGAAAAAGAATCCATGGGTCAGGTGGTACGAGAGGCTCGGCAATTTCTTTGACAAAAAATTTAGTGGACCAAATTGGAGAGAACAGCAGAAAGAATTCTGGGAAGAGAAGCTAAAGGGCTATTACTAATTCTATGCTAAACCAATTATCCCTTATGCCGAACGCTCGCTAAAAAGTCAGCAACGAAAAGTCAAGCCTGATCGTTGCTGACTTTATTGTTTCTAGGGTACCCCGCCCTTCGCCCCTTGTTTAACCCACATCCCCTTTCGCCTTTCGCCCTGCGCCTTTTGCCTGTCTTTTCCATTCTGATTCCTGCCACACACAATTCCTCCTTACTTCCAGCCGCTTCCACTGCCACGGTCTTTCGTCGATCTTTATAGACATGTCTCACGTCGGACAATTATCATTGGGCAAGTAAAAATTTTTATGAAAACGGTTTGAAAAAATCACAGCAATTCTGTTTCTCTTCAAGGCCTGATACAAATTCATATGGGGAGGAGGCAAGATCATGAAGCCGTCGAAAACATCGAAGATTCTCCTTTTTTATCTGTATTCTATTCCTTTCAGCCTGCGCTCAGAAGCATCCGGTCCTCTATCCTAACCCCTATCTAAAACAGGTGGGAAACGAAAGGGCCCAGTCCGATATTGACGAATGTATGCGTCTTGCCGCTGAATATGGCACAAAATCAGACTCCGGCGAAAAGGTAGCAAAGAAGACCGCAGCGGGTGCCGCAATTGGCGGAGCAACCGGCGCTGCTGTGGGAGCAGTATTCGGCAATCTAGGGCGGGGTGCTGCAGGAGGTGCTGCAGGAGGCGCTGCAGGAGCGCTTACCAGGGGAATCATTCGCTCAGGTGAGCCGGATCCTGTATTTCGCCGATTTGTTGAGAAATGCCTCCGTGAAAAAGGGTATGAGCCAATCGGGTGGAAGTAGCGCTCAGTCTGCAGATAGGCTCACAATGAGCCCTTGTTTGAAGCCGCAAAAGAGCTTATCGAAGGCGAGTATACCGACACTGTTTCCGAAGGCGATGCCACTTTCGGGGGCATCCATGGCGAGTGGGAGATAGAGACGTATGCCATTTATGGTGTTTTCCGTACCCGAGGCACTCTGTTTTTCAAGGGGAAAATCGGTTACTTGCACGAAGATGTTTCGAGTACGGTGGGTGGCTTTGGTGCCACGGGCTCGGACTCAGGCCTTTCCCTGGGAATCGGTGCTGGTTTGAGGATAGGGCATCATGGAAGTATTGAGCTTGAGTATACCATTATCGAAGAGGACGTGGACTACCTAAGCGTGGGCCTTAATTACTATTTCTAGGTATTTGACATAAGCAGAAAACCGTCGGCCCAAATCTTTCTCATTGACATTCTTTGGGGCCGAACTTCACATTTTAACCCGACCACCTCTTCACTCGTCAAACGATTACCTTCATCAGCCCCTGAAGATCTCCTGGATAATCATCGCTCCCCAGTTTTTTGCAATACCTTTCCATTGACAGGCAAGCTGCGCTATCCTATACCTGTCTCAACCAAAAGCGAATCGTAACAGTTCACCAGAATGTGAATGAAGATGTGATAAGATGCATTCGGCAGTTGAAGAGCCCTTGTGAGTTCCATGCGGAAGTGCTGAGGTGTGATGGTCGTGTCTGAAGAAGCGAAGAGCCCAACACTATTTTACGGCTGGTTTGTAGTCGGCGCTTGTTTTGCTGTGATCCTCATCCAGGGAGCAGCCATGTGGACATTTGGCATTTTCCTAAAGCCGCTGGCGAACGAATTTGGTTGGAGCCGGGCTCTGGTTTCATCAGGGTACACAGCTTTTCTGATTGGCTATGTTATTTCAGTAATAACTACTGGTAGGCTTGCCGATAGATATAGTCCCCGCCCCATCCTTTTGGTGAGCGCGTTATTAGCCGGGCTGGGGTTTTTCCTGTGTAGCCAGGTTTATACTATAACTCAGATTCGCACTTTCCTTTTCATTGGTGGGCTGGGGGTTGGTGCTACCTGGTCAGTACCAACCTCGACCGTGCAGCGATGGTTCTTCGCCAGGCGGAGAGCGGGTTTGGCACTCGGAATAGTCGTGTCCGGAGTTGGTGTAGGGGCCCTCATCTTCGCACCGCTGATCAACTTTCTAATCCTCAACTACGGCTGGAGAGGCGCCTATCTGGTTATTGGTATCCTCATCTTTTTCATCATTACCACATCATCATGGGTGGTTAAACCAAGCCCGGTGGCGATAGAAACAGGTTCAGAGGGAGCGGAAACAACGCTGAACCGGATAGGTGTCCAAGGATGGACAACACGCAAAGTTGTGATTACTCCTTCCTTTGCCGGGATAACCTTTTCTCATTGTGCTGTGATTGTTGCCTTCCAAACCATTTCTGCCCATCTCGTGCCCTATGCAACGGATGTTGGCATTTCTTCAACAGCCTCAGCAGCAGCCATTGGCCTTTTTGGGGGATTCTCAATTCCAGGGCGTATCATATCTGGCCACCTCTCTGACAGGATACATTGGCAAAGGATACTGGCTCTGTCACTCTTTGGAATGGCATTATTCATCCTATGGCTATTATTTCTAAAAGGAGTGTGGATGCTGTACTGTTTCGTTTTCTTCTATGGAATCTGTCACGGGAGTAGGGTTTCTGCCTATCTCGGCATTCTTGGTGAATTCTTCGGTATGCGCTCATTGGGGGAACTCATCGGAATCACCATGGCCATTGGCATGTTCATCGGAGCCTTTGCCCCCTATGTAGCTGGATTCATCTTTGATACAACTGGCAGCTATCTTGTTGTCTTCATGATTATGATGATACTCCTTTTAAGTGGGGGCATTATTGCCCGTGCAATAAAGAAGCCGGTTGCGCCAGAATAGGAGATGTGTGATGGCAATGTCTACTCTGAGATAAAATTGAGCTGACACCTGCTGGTGATGTTCGCACCCCAACAGAACACCCTGTTTCATTATGTCAACAAAAAACAGTTGATGTTCCGATGCACATATGTAATCTTTGTTTCATTGAGATTGCAGATTGTGGCAGGTAATCTCCAATCTCGTAATCAGAAGCTATGAATCATGTTATAATAGGGCTCCCTAATAATGAGTAAATGTTGGCAATGATTCACGGGATGTCTAACGCTACCTGAACCCATGAAAGAACTGTTTCGAAACTGGTATAATCGATATTTTTCTGACCCCCAGGTGTTCATTCTGGGAATTCTGCTCATTCTGGGGTTTGTTATCATATTACTGTTGGGCAAGATGCTTGTTCCGGTTTTCGCCGGGATT
Organism: Pseudomonadota bacterium; assembly: GCA_030633645.1. GTDB lineage: Bacteria > Desulfobacterota > DSM-4660 > Desulfatiglandales > B25-G16 > JADFWK01. The sequence goes on from DAOVRY010000061.1 coordinate 4,031, forward strand.
GTAATCGCCTTTTTGCTTGACGGGCTTGTATCCCTGTTCGTGCGCTGCCGAATTCCTCGCAGAGTTTCTGTGATAGCGGTATTTCTCGTATTCATGGTCTGTCTCATGGTCTTGCTGGTAGTGTTTCTACCTTTGCTATCAGATCAGATAGGCCAGCTCTTTCAAGAATTGCCTTCTATGATTGCCGGGGTCCAAAAGGCGTTCATGCGTCTTCCTGAGCGATATCCCGATTTTATTTCCGAAGAACAAGTCCAAAATGTTATCGGTTTCTTAGGCTCCCAATTAACAAACGTAGGACAGCGCCTGCTGTCCCTCTCCGTAGCCTCTGTTCGTGGTGTGATCTCGATTGTGGTGTATCTGATCCTCGTGCCGTTTCTCGTTTTCTTTTTTTTGAAAGACAAGGCAGTGATTTTGCAGTGGCTGAGCGGTTTTTTGCCTGGCAATCGTGGGTTGGCAACAGGGGTGTGGCAAGAGGTGAACCAACAGATTGCAAACTACCTGCGCGGCAAGATCTGGGAGATTATTATTGTCTGGGGAGCAAGCTACCTCACATTCTTGTTGTTGAACATGCAGTTTGCCCTGCTCCTCTCATTTCTTGCTGGTCTGTCAGTTCTCGTGCCCTATATCGGCGCTGCTTTCATGTATTTACCCGTGGCACTCATAGCCTATTTCCAGTGGGGATGGAGTGCGGAATTTGCTTATGCACTGATCGCCTACAGCATCATACAGTTATTGGACGGAAATCTGCTGGCTCCCTTGCTGCTTTCCGGAGTCGTAAATCTGCACCCTGTAGCTATTATAGCAGCAGTGCTCGTATTTGGAGGGTTGTGGGGATTCTGGGGACTGATTTTTGCCGTACCCCTGGCTACGTTAGTCCACGCTGTTATCAAAGCCTTTGTGAACCGAAAAAAGGATTGGAAGGGGGGGGATCGATTGTAACTGCTCCAAAGGCTTAACCGATTGGTCCGAGATGGGTCGCCCGTTTCTTCCCACCCACAAAGAGTCCTAAAAAATCCGAGACCAAGTGGATGTCGAAAACATGGGCAGGTCACTGAGACCGCTGGCTTTGGCGACACAAGCTTCGAGACGATTTTTCCACACCAGGGATTCTCGATCTGGCGTATCCACACGGCCTGAAGAATCAGGGCAGCGCAGGATGAAATGCTCAGGAGATTCAGCCTCTATGGCTTCCTCAAAAACCAGCAGTACTACGACTATTTCTTGCTGCTCGCATTCTTACAGATGGGACTGTCGTATTTCCTGATTGGTGTGCTCATCGCGTTCCGCGAGATCATGATCAACATCATCGAGATACCCAGCGGTGCCATGGCCGACCTTTACGGGCGACGCAAGTCGATGATCCTCAGCTTTGTGGCCTATATCATCAGCTTTGTCACCTTCGGGTTATCTGGAACGGCAGCGATGCAGTTCAAGCTCGCACTCCACACCCTCATGCCCCTTCTCTTCCTGGCAATGATCTTCTTCGCAATCGGAGACGCCTTTCGGACCGGTACCCACAAGGCCATGATTTTCACCTGGCTGCGCATCCACGGGCGCACTGACGAGAGAACCAAGGTTTACGGGTACACCCGCTCTTGGAGCAAGATTGGCTCGGCCGTATCCGTGGTTCTGGCATGTATTTTCGTGTTTGCAACCGGCAACTACATTTACGTTTTCTTCTTCTCTATCATCCCTTACATCATCAACATCATGAATTTACTCGGCTACCCAAAGGAGGTCGATGGCCACATCAAGGAGAAAACAACCGTCGGTGAAATGGCACGGCACCTCAAGGAGGCACTGGTGATCTCGGTAAGGCAGGCGAGTCTCAGAAGACTCATATTCGAGTCCATGGGCTTTGAGGGATTCTTCAAGGCCTCAAAGGACTATCTCCAGCCGATCCTCAAGGCCGCAGCACTTCCGGTAACAGCAGTCCTGTTTGCAAGCATGCACCTCACCGGGGAGCAGAAATCGGTGTTCCTCATCGGGCCCGTTTTCTTCGTGCTCTTTCTCCTTTCGGCCGTGGCCAGC
>DAOVRY010000102.1 GCA_030633645.1 Pseudomonadota bacterium
AGGGATCAAGATCAGGCCTGATCAGATCCTGATTCTCTTCGCTGTCTTTGCTCTTGTCAGTCTTCTCCATCTCTTTTTACAAAATACAAAGATGGGAAAGGCCATGAGGGCTACTGCAGATAACATGGAGTTGGCCCTCATATCAGGTATTGACACCGAACGGATTATTATTTGGACATGGGGAATAGGAGGGGCTTTGGCTGCTGCTGGTGGAATCCTCTATGGAATCGATGTCCAGTTACACCCATATATGGGCTGGAACTTCCTGATTCCCCTTTTTGCTGCAACCATATTGGGCACTATCGGTAATATATATGGTGCCTTAATAGGGGGCCTCACCATCGGAATAGCTCAACAGGTTTCTACAGCATTCCTGCTACCCACCTACAAACTAGCAGTGGCCTTCATAATCATGATATTGATCCTCATGATTCGGCCGCAGGGTATCTTTGGAAAGGAGTAGCGATTCATGGAGATTAGTGGGATCCTTGCATATCTGGTGTCTTTGGCTATTATGGCAGGGATATACGCTATCTTTTGCATGGGCTTGAACATTCAGTGGGGATACACAGGGTTATTTAACATTGGCATAGCCGGTTTTTTCTGTGTCGGGGCCTATGCCTCAGCCATGATCACGACTCCTAAACCCACTGGTATGTATGCACATTATGTCCAGCAAATATTCGGACTCAACCTTCCTTTTATCTTCGGACTGTTAGGGGCAGCCATTATTTGTGGGATTATTGCCTTTCTTATCGGAATCCCAACGCTCAAGTTGAGAGAGGACTATCTGGCCATTGCAACGCTCGGAATTGCAGAGACGTTTCGGCTCATCTTCAATAATGAGCACTGGTTGGCCAATGGGCCGAGAGGGTTGATGGGCCTGCCACAACCCTTGCAGGGTCTGGTTGATCCCAGGCATTACAACTATATCTACCTGATCGTTATAGTGATCATCATGGTGGTGATCTATCTGTTGATCGAACGAGCTATCCGATCCCCTTGGGGAAGGGTGTTAAGGGCAGTCAGGGAGGATGAGGTGTCTGCTTCCATGAGCGGAAAGGATATCTTCAATTTTAAAATGCAGTCCCTTGTCTTTGGATCGATGGTTATGGGGGTCGGAGGGGCACTCTATGCCCACTACACCATAGCCATTTCACCTGAGGCCTTTACCCCCCTGTATGGTACCTTTATTATATGGGTCATGCTGATGGCTGGTGGAAGTGGCAACAATAAAGGGGCTATTCTCGGAGCGTATGCAATTTGGGCCGTCTGGATAGGGACCAAATTCATGACTGATTTTCTCCCGTATACCCTGAAGGCCAGGGCGCCGTTTATGCGGTTTCTCCTGATCGGAATCCTGCTTGAGTTGATCCTGATCTACCGGCCTCAGGGACTTTTGGGCGAAGAGAAAAAAGTGTCCAAACTGATAGACTGAATATGCCTCATATAAAGGTCATAAAAACGGGGTCCACTCCATAGATGGACCCCGTTTTTATGTGGTATCTGAGTTTTTCGATTAAAGCTTGGGTATATCGTATTCTATCCTCACCGTTACGATCTTGCCCTTGGAGTACTTCCAGACCTCTATGGGTGTTCTGACGTCGCCATTCTCATCGAAATCAATTGATCCGCCTGCTCCTTCATAATTGATTTTTTTACCCTTGTCGAGCAGGCTAAAGGCCTTTTTAAACTCACCAGGCAGAATGGTCTCTCCTGGCGGATTGGCCACAGCCCGCAAATTATTCCTGATATTCGTGGCGGTTAATGGCAAGCCTTTAGCCTTTGCTGCATAGGCAGCAAGGCCGATAACTGCCATCGCGTCATAGGCGTTGGTGATATAAGGCAGTGGAGGAAGTTCACCAAATGCCGCCTTATAGTCAGCACTGAAGAGCACGAGGGCCTCCCCGCCAGGTGAGGCAGCAACTGTGCCCATCTGACCCTCAACGTTCCTTGCTCCAACGGCCTTGACAATGTCAAATGATTTCGTTCCATCACAGAACAGGAATCTTTTGTATTTGAAGAACTCAATTGCCTCTTTGATATAGAGAACAGCATGCTGAGGGTAGCTGAAGGCACAGAGCCTGTCGGGGTTTCCGGCAAGGGCCTTTCTGAGCTCTGCCGTGTATGACTCAGCGGCTTTTTCATCGTGGGGAACCATTGCCAGCACCTTACCCTTACGTTTTTCAAAGGAAGCCTTAAATTGTTCTGCAAGTCCCTGCCCATAGGCATTGTTCACGTAAAGGACGGAGGCGGTTTTGTTATAGCTGGCACAGAGTTTTCCGGCGACCACACCCTGAAGGGCATCGGATGGGCAGGTTCGGTAGAGGAAATCTTTGCCCTTGTCAGCCGGTAGGATGCTCATCAATGGGTTTGTCGACGCCGGAGAGATCAAGATGACATTATTGGGGATGGTGACTGACTCGGATACGGCCAAAGTTACTCCACTTGACAAAGCCCCAACAATAGCCACAACCTTGTCTATGTTAACGAGTTTCCTCGCCGCATTGGTGCCCGGAATGGGTGCCGTTTCCGTGTCCTCGTGGAAAAGGTTCATCTGAAAACCGGCAGCAGCCATCTGTTTGGCAGCCAGAACAACACCATTCTGGATGTTCGGGCCAAATTCCTTTAACGGTCCTGTATGGGCCATAAGGGTTCCCACCCTTATTTCCTGTGCCATGGCGCCTGAAATGAAGGCTAAGGAAAAGATCAGAACGCTCGCAATTAAAATGACTCTTTTCATCGCTCCCCTCCTTTTAAATTAACGATTAATTGTTTAATCATATTTTTATAATGTGAAAATCCTGCCAGGTCAAGAGAAAATATAGTAGCACTGCTTATTAATTGACTACCTGAGCTTATTTTTACTAATATACGCCAGGCAGGGGCAATCTTTTATTCACTTTTCCCATGAAACCAATGGGAATTGTTTAGAATGCATTAGATAGTGGGATCCTCAGGGAGGAAGGAACAATGAAAAACCTTACGATTGTAGTTTTAGCAGTTCTGTTAGGAGCAGCCATAATCTCCGGCTATGTATTCTATGGAAAATATGGTGATGTGAAAGATGCACTGGAGTATAGTAATAGGCAATTATCGGTGCTGAATGAAAAGGTTGCTCAATTAAATGAAGAAAGAGCAGAGCTTTATGACCAAATCCAGAAGAATGCTCAACAGCTAGAGAAGCTTGAAAACGCAAACCTGCGGATTTCTCAAATTGAGGATGCAATAAAAGTGAAGGACCAAGCACTTTCACGGTTGGATGAAAAGGCCCATCAAATGGAGGAGGAGCTGAAAGAGGCGAAAGAGATCCAGGAGGCGATCAGAAAAGAGCTTTCACAAAGGGATGACAGGATTGCTCGGCTTAAGGAACAACTGAAAGAGGAACAGTCTCTGGGTAAGGCCGAAATAGAGGAGTTGAGATCCACCTATAACTCCCTTATGTCTGAACTCAAAAGGCAGGTCAAAGACAAGGAGATGACCATAAGAGAATTCGAGGAAATGCTTACCATCACGTTTGTTGATAGGGTTTTGTTTGATTTTGGAAAGGGAACCATTACCTCTGAAGGGAGAAAAGTGCTCGCGAAAGTGGGGGAGGTCTTGAGAAATGCCCCGGGCATGAAGATTAGGGTCGTGGGTCACACCGACAATGTCCCCATCAGAAGAGAATATCGATACCGATTCCCGTCAAATTGGGAGCTCTCTTCTGCTCGGGCCGCTGCTGTTGTGCGATATTTTCAAAAAGAAAGCGGCCTTGATCCTCAGAGCCTTGAGGCAGCAGGGAGGTCATTCTACGAGCCGGTTGCCAGTAATGAGACTGAGGCAGGACGGGCTCAAAACAGGAGGGTTGAAGTGATCATTGCACCCATGATGGGAAAACAATAAATGATGGTAGGCGTTCGCAGGTTCAGGGTTCACCGTTCAGGGTTACCTTTCTTTCGTTGACCTTGCTTGTAAGCCATGACAGAGGGTGAATAGTGCAGATCAGATTTTTTCAAAGAATTTCTGCATCTCTTTGATGATAGAGACTTTTGTATCTAGAGACACATTATCCTCAAATAGGAATTCCAGCAAAAATATCTTCTTATAATCTACTGCTGAGGTGTCATATTCCTGGGAAGAGGTGACCTTGACCTCTTTCAGATTTCCATAATCGTCTCTTTTGATTAGGTCGGTTTTTCTTAGAATAAGATCAATTGCCTCTTTGGCATCATCAGTACTCTCTAATACAATTTCAACCCCATCGAGTTTTCTCACGGCCTTAACAACCTTTTCGCTTTCAACATTAATTTTCATATCACCCTCTATTGAAGTGGTTTAGTTATCTCCTATCTTTTTAAGGTAGGCCTCGACCTTTGTCCCTGTTAATGTGGTATCATCATAAAATATTTTATGCAGTTGAAGCAATTTGATTTTGAGACTATAGTCTTTTATCGCCTCTTTAAGAGATATTTTATCATTGACGTCATAAAAATCTTTGAGTTTCCGAAAAAGGGTCTGAACAGATAGCTCTTCGTTTTCGTCAATCCCAGTTTTTTCTGAGAGCTGGATAAGTAAAGACAGTAGTGGCTTCCGGTATTTGGGAATCTGTCCATAATTATAGTAGTACATTTCCCTTTCCTCCAGAAACCGCTTAGGGGCAAATCTTTCAATGCTCTCTATAGGAAGGTGAAAAACATCGTCTGGCTCAACGATTTTCCTTCTCCTCTTTGCGTTAAAGATCTCCCATCCCATTCTCTTATCTCTCCAGGTTTGTTTTTTTCTGAGCCTTCCCACTTGCCCAGAATAGTGAACGGAAATTATACGCTTGTCAAGGATTTCTGGGTGCATCAATACAGTCAATTTTTTCAAAATCTATCTTGAGTAGATATTTCTTGTAAAATAAATAGCCAATTTATGCTATTTACAAATTCTCGGGCCTCACTGGCCCACAGCACTTCCCACAGTTTCATGAAATCTGAAGGCAACCGTTCTAGGTGTCTATATAACCCAAGATCTTAAAATTTATATCAAGTTTTTGCTGGTTTATTAGGGTAACGGTTACGGTAACGAAGCCCGTATCGGTAACGTTTAAGGTAACGTGGAAAT
>DAOVRY010000305.1 GCA_030633645.1 Pseudomonadota bacterium
CCTTTGAGCGGTCATTAAAACGTTTTTTGCCAACAAATCTTGGCGAAGTGGAAGATAAGCGATGTCAACTGTTTGAGCCCTAAAGGCGAGTTTTGACATCGCCTGGAGGGAGCCTTAGATTTGTCAAAAAACGTTTTAGACTAAGAGAAAAGGGATTTCGGCAACAGCCTGTTAAGACTCTATCATACTCGACAAAATTTTCAATGCAAATTCCTCTGATCTGGCAAGGAACTAAGGATTAGGGTGGAAAAATAGGGATGGAGGTCTGTCAGACATTGGTTTCACGGCCAGCCCTAATCAGAATGGTGGTTTGGTCTCACGGTGATAGAAAATTTATCTGACATGATTACCACAAGAGTGCGGGAATTGTTTCTTGAATAAAAAAGTGAGATGTTTTTTCTCTTTTTTGAGTTACTCTATGATTCAGGCCTTGCTACATTCTCGGCCTCTTCATGGAAATTCATCAGATACTCTGATTTTTCCCTAACAACATTACTTTAAAAATTTAGGCTCTCCTCTCACAAAGAATTGATCTTTTGAAAGAGCCTTTTCAAACGCCTGCACGCTGGTTTTTTCAGGATCATAGGTTACTGTGGCATACTGACCAGACGCATCACTCTCCACATCATATACCCCGTCAATTTTCATCAGGATAGCACGTACCCTTGCTGCGGAAGCCTCTCAGGTACATGATGGGACATACAGCCGGACAATCCTTGCAGTGTCCGGTATTACCTTTGTAGTGATCTGCTGGGTAGTGGCACACGATAAAATAAACAGGCTCAAGAGAAAAATGGCTGCAAACATCTTTTTTCTTTTCATTGCTCCCCCCTTTCTGACACCTTCTATAAATTAAAGTGTTTTTTATGTCAACCTTACGGATGAAGTCGGATTAGATTAGCGCCCCTAGTCCGATAAATCGGAGACTCCAAATCGTACATATACATCGTCGTGCCATCCACAACCTTGACGACTGCGTGATCTACGGCAGTATTTCCATATCCAGGATAGTACAGATACCCATAGAATTCGTTATCGGGACCGAGTATCCTCCAGACCTGTGGATTGTACTCGACATAGGCTTTCATCCATCCGATGAGCTCTGCCAATGTCTCCTGATCTTCGACCTTGATCCATTTTTCGCCCGTTAGGGTTCTATTGTCATTGTTGGGATCAAACATGATCCCGGCTACTGTACCAAGAGATAAGCCAGCATAGTGAATGGTGTAGTCTTCCCAATTCTTCTGTAACTCCTGAATGGTTACCCGCTCACCGTGCCAGGGTTGGGGTCTGATTTTTCCGTAGCCTGTGTGCATTGCACATCCGGAGATAAAAAAGACCAATACGAGGCCTATCATGATCATATGTATATTTCTATTCCGGTTCACGATATTTCCCCTTTTTGGGTTCGGTTCACCCGGCATAATTGCCCATAAGGAGAAAGTAATTACTGGTTGGCATTTTTCAAGGTTTCTACTAAGAAACTCATGACCTTAGACCAGTCCAATTCCGGAGATACTGCAGCAGTAGTACTGGTAGTAGAAACAAAAAGAGGGATACCTGCAAACCCGGTACCCCTCCGATTTACCATGGTGGGCGGTATGGGATTTGAACCCATGACTTCCACCGTGTGAGGATGGCACTCTCCCGCTGAGTTAACCGCCCGAGTCTTTTACCCTAAGAAAACGGATACTATAATCGGAAATAATTTGCAAACAAAATTAATCAAAAGGGCCTTAGATATCTCTCACAAAGCTCACGGAGATACAGGGCCTTTGAGTCCCACACTATGAATGCCACGACAGTGACTAAGAGTTTGGCCTAATGCGTCCCTCTCAAGAAATCACGCCAAGCTAAAAAGATAGCCTCTGATCTCTGCTTGCCCCGTGAAACGCGAAGCCCATTCCTCCGGGGCAAAGCATATTTCACTGGGGTGGACTCGAGCGATTCCCGTTCAACGGGAAGAGCGGGCGAGAGGTTGTTGTTTGGTTTAGCGATGGAGCTTAAATCTTGCCGTATCACTCAAGTCCAACTGAGGAACGTAAGGTTTTTACTTCCACACTTCTAAGGTGCCGGTATTTTCCGACCTTGAGGCTGCCCAAGGTGAGACCTCCGTAACCTGTCCTGATGAGTTTCAGCGGTTTGTGTCCCACCGTCTCAAACATCCTTCTTATCTCTCTTGACCTGCCTTCAAAAATGGTAATCCTCACCACGCTCTTTCCCTGCTGCCTGTCTATTATTTTGACCTGCGCCGGATTCGTTAACCCATCATCAAGAAGGATACCCTTTTTCAATTGGTGAACTGAGGCATCTGATAAGGAACCATCCACAATCACCTTATAGGTCCTGGGAATACGGAATTTCGGGTGCATGAGCCGAAACGAGAGTTCACCGTCATTCGTAAGAATCAACAGCCCCTGACTGTCAAAATCGAGGCGCCCAACAGGATAGATTCTCTCTTTGATATCTTTGATTACATCCCTGATGATAGGCCTGCCTTCAGGGTCGCGCAAGGTGCTTACATACCCGAAGGGTTTGTTGAGCATCACATAGATCCTTTTTGGAGGACC
>DAOVRY010000128.1 GCA_030633645.1 Pseudomonadota bacterium
CTTGATGATTGGTCCACCAGGCGCAGGAAAGACCATGCTTGCCCAACGGCTTTCCACTATCCTGCCGAGTCTTGCCTTCAACGAAGCCCTGGAAACGTCCAAGGTATATAGTGTCATGGGCCTGATGCCGAGAGGCCAAGGTCTACTAACGCGCAGGCCGTTCAGAGCTCCCCACCATACCATATCTGACGCAGGCCTCATAGGAGGTGGGGTAATACCAAAACCGGGAGAGGTCAGCTTGGCCCATAATGGTGTGCTTTTTCTGGATGAAATGCCGGAGTTTAAAAAAAATGTTCTTGAGGTGCTGAGGCAGCCAATGGAGACTGGGATAGTCACCATATCCAGAGCCAGCTCCACTGTAACCTATCCAGCCAATTTTGTTTTGGTTGGGGCGATGAATCCGTGCCCTTGTGGCTTCTTTGGTGATCCAAAGCGCGAGTGCACCTGCTCTTATAGGGAAATACAGAGGTACAGGGCAAAGATATCAGGACCCCTCATGGACCGGATCGATATCCATATAGACGTGCCATCCGTACCCTTCAGAGATCTAACCGGGGTTAGTCAAGGTGAATCTTCTTCTAGCATTTACCAAAGGGTGCTGGGTGCCAAAAAGACCCAAGAAGAGAGATTCCACAAGACAAAGATCCATAGCAACGCCATGATGAATAGCAGGCAGATAAAGAAATTCTGTGCAATAGACGAAAATTCCACCGCTCTCTTGGAGACAGCTATGGAAAAGTTTGGGCTCAGCGCTCGGGCTCTTTCACGGATTCTTAAGATTTCCAGAACCATAGCAGATCTTGCCGGAGCTCATGATATCGAGCAGGCGCATGTAGCCGAGGCAATACAATATAGATCCCTCGATAGGAAGCTGATGGCATGAGAACGTTTATTAAAATAGGCCTTATTGGTTTCGTTCTTATCTTTTTTGTAATCACCTCAATAGGGATTGCAGTATGGTACCTATGGTCGAGTAACCTTCCCTACATAGGCTCTCTGAAGGACTATAATCCCCCAATTATCACAGAAATCTTTGATGACAAAGGCCAAGTCATTACTCAATTTTCCGACGAAAGGAGGATCCTTGTCCCTTTAGAGGAGATTTCCTATCATACCATCAAGGCCTTCATCGCGGCGGAAGACGACAGATTCTTTCAGCATAAGGGCATCGACTTTTTGAGCATCGTGAGGGCATTCTTCAAAAATATTAAGGCACGGAGGATTGAACAGGGAGGGAGCACGATCACACAGCAGGTTACCAAATCACTGCTTCTGAAAAACCCTGCAAGAACGTACAAAAGGAAGGTGAGGGAGGCACTCCTCTCCCTTCAGATCGAAAGGGAATTCTCTAAGGAGGAGATTCTGTACCTTTACCTGAATCAGATATACCTGGGCCATGGCCAGTATGGTGTGGAGGCAGCCAGTCAGACCTATTTCGGTAAAGAGGCCAGTGAATTGAATGTCGCTGAATCTGCTCTCCTGGCTGGCCTCGCCCAGGCTCCAAGTAAAGATTCGCCGATCAAACACTTTAACCGGGCCAAAACCAGACAAAGATACGTGTTAGAAAGGATGAGGGCCGAGGGTTTTATAAATGATAAGGAATATGAGGAGGCATTAGCAACACCGTTACACATACAACAAGATAAACATGAGGCTCTCGAAAAGGCAGCTCATTTCATAGAGCACATCCGCCGAATCATTGAACGAAAATACGGGCGCCATCTCCTCTATAAGGGGGGGCTCAAGATCTATACCACGGTTAATCTAGATATGCAGGGAGCGGCAAAAGACGCTGTAGTAAGGGGAATACGAGAGTTTGATAAAAGAGAGGGATTCAGAGGACCAATAGGAAGGGTTTCTCCTGAGGATGAAAACCTGTTCACCCAGCAAATGCGTGAACACCTGAAGAACAACTCCCTTGAAATAGGGACGATTACCGAGGCAACGGTCGTAAAGGTTGACAGCAAAAAGAAAGAAACTCTCGTAAGGATCGGGGATCAACTCGGACTGCTCCCTCTTTCAGGAATGGAATGGGCAAGAATGGCTGACGTAGAAAAGGCTTACTTTGAGACCAAATTGGAAGATCCAGCCGAGGTGCTCGCCCCTGGAGATATCATTCTGGTAAAAATTATAAAGGACCTGGAGGGTTCTCCTCGCTGGATCCTCTCACTTGAACAAACCCCGCAGGCAGAGGCAGCATTGATCTGCTTGGATACCAAGACCGGACAGGTGAAGGCGATGGTCGGCGGAGTAGATTTTTCCAAGAGCCAGTTTAATCGGGCAACGCAAGCACGCAGACAACCGGGCTCAGCCTTCAAACCTATTATTTATACTGCAGCCCTTGATCATGGCTTCACCCCTTCTTCCATCATTATTGATGCACCCTTTATCTCCCCCATTGGCGACGAGGAAGAGGAGAGACTCTGGAAACCGAGAAATTACAAGGAACGGTTTTTCGGTCCTACCCTGTTGAGAACCGGCCTGATAAAATCACGGAATATCATTACCATAAAGATTCTGGAAAAGATCGGGGTCAGGAATGCAGTCACTTATGCAAAACAGATGGGTGTCGAATCACCCCTCAATGCTGATCTCTCCTTAGCCCTCGGCTCATCAGGAACATCCCTGCTTGAACTAACGAGGGCATTCTCGGTGTTTGCCAATAACGGCACGCTGGTAAAGCCGATCTTTATTACTAAGGTAGTTGATAGAAATGGGAAGATTCTCGAGGAAAGCTACCCTTCATTTACTGACTCTCTCTCACCAGAAACCACTGCGGTAATGACCGATCTCCTGCAGGCAGTGGTGAAGGAGGGTACCGGTTGGAGGATTAAAGCACTGAAGAGGCCAGTTGCAGGTAAAACGGGGACCACTGATGACCTGAGAGATGCATGGTTTCTCGGGTTTACCCCTTCCGTGGTTACCGGTGTGTGGGTCGGCTATGATGACCGGAGACCCATGGGAAAAGGAGAAACTGGCTCCAGGGCTGCAAGCCCCATTTTTCTTTACTTCATGCGGGAGATCCTGAAAGGAAAACCGATCGTCCCCTTTGAGCACCCTGAAGGGGTCGTTATCACCAAAATAGATGCCAAAACTGGTCTCTTGGCGAGCCCCTTTTCAGAGAAAACCTGCTTTCAGGCATTCAAAAAAGGCACGGAGCCTACTCTGTATTCCCCAAAACCAGATCAAGCAAAACCGGGGGAATTTTTCCAGCTCGATATGGACCTCTCCGGCAAAGCAAGATAGTCAGGTTACAGGGCGCCGCCGCCTGCAATAAAATAGCGTCCTCTTATCTCCAGGTAATCTTCCTCCAAGGCTCGATTTGATTGACCATAGAGAGCCGTCTTGTTCACGATTGAGGCAACCTCTTCCCGAGATATCTTGTTTCCTTCCGCCTGCACAACCTTTGCCAATGTTCTATACCCAATAACAAAGGGTAGGATACAAAACCTTCTGATGGATGTCTCATGAAGCGGTAACAATCGGATATATTTCAAGGTTGAGTCAAGGTACCTAACTACACGAGGAATCAATTCCTGTACGATTCCCTGCCTCTGGTCCATAGATAACGTATCCATCTTATCAAGTTCAATGTTATAGTTTTCCGTTACCGTAACAGGGATATAGAACCAACCTCTCGCCATATCTTTCTCATAATCCTTGATGATATTTATCAGTTGCAAGGCAAGGCCAAAATGAACCTCGAACCTCTCAAGTTCAGACCTTTTTTCTCTTATGCTCTGCTTCTCACAAAAAACCTTGGTGAGCATCACTCCCACAACACCCGCCACGTAATAACAGTAATCCTCCAACTCTTTGATATCTGCGAGCTGAAAAATGGTGCTCTTGCTCTCGAGCTTACGCCTTTGGAATTTTGCCATCCCCTCTGATGTCTTAACCAGTAAGGGGTCAATTATTCTCCGGTACGTTTCTGATATATCAAAGTAGCACCGTAACACTGCGGAACCGTTCTCTATAAGGTCTTTCTCAAAGGAGTTTTCATTCCATCTGAATTTCAGAGATTCATAGAGGCGCAGTCTTTGGTGCAGATCCTTATTTCCCTTAAAGATCTCTGAAAAATCTTCTAGATCTGCTATCTTTTTTTCTTCCCCCTGATACAGGTTATCTTCAAAGGTATCGGCTATGCGGAATAACAGGTATCCGAGGAGCACCGCCTTAAAGATATCTCCGTGGAGCTGCGTTATATTAAGGGCAAATGTCCTTGACACCTTCGGCAACATCTCTCGACAATATGCCCAGTCCCTCTTTGTAGCATGATCATCCATAAGATTTTTTTACCTACAAAGCCTGACTAGATCAATCCCAGCACAGGACAACCGATGAAAATTCCCACCCCCAATGCATTCTTGGTAATAGCTTTCTTTTCATTTCTGAAGGCCACAATGACTAATACTACTTCCGGGGATAAGATTAAAGCACTAACGCTCAGAGTAACGTCGAAAGTCCAGGGTATGGGTATCTTTTTTTTGGTTATGCCCCTGGCCCAGACCTGGCATGCAAAGCATCAGTACAAAGAGCTTACTTACGAAATACTGTAACGACCACACTGTATTCCAGA
>DAOVRY010000303.1 GCA_030633645.1 Pseudomonadota bacterium
ACTGTAGTCTTCTTCTCCGGCGCGAGCCCCATCTCCCACGAGATCCTCTGAGGTTTAGCTCCCATGATCGCCACACAATCCTTTATAGTGTCAATCAGGCAAGAGACATACTCTTCATAGGTACGAGGATAAGGTTATATGAAACAAGTACCATACACGTGACCTCAGGAGAGACCTTTCGCTCTTATGTATGAGAATATCCCGGATCGGGAGGGAGAAGTAGCTACACTACTCGCCTATAGGCTTATAAGGTTTTTTCAGAAGATCGTATCCTCGGGTTCTTGGTTCCTATTATCCTTTAGGTCGTGGGAGCAGGCCTGCCATCTCAACAATCTCGTGCACCCTGTGCTCCCATTCGATTGCCATCAGGTGGACTCCGGCAATGCCCTCTAGTGCTCTAAGTTCCTGTATCTGCTCGCAGGCAATCTTTATCCCCTCGGCCGCAACATTTCCCTTTCCTGCCCCTTTTAATCGCTCGATCATGTCTTCAGGGATGGTAATCCCGCTGACATTGGCAGCCATATACCGGGCCATACCGACAGACTTAAGAGGGGTGACACCAGCCAAAATCTTGCATCTTTCATGCAACCCCATATCCACCACCTGCTTCATAAATTCCTTGAAGCGCTTCATATCGTAGATACATTGCGTCTGCACAAAATCAAGCCCGGCTTCCACCTTTTTTGCAAGCCTGTGAACTCTATATTGAAACGGATCTGCAAAGGGGTTAGATGCTGCCCCGATAAACATCTTGAAATCGCCTTCTATCTCATCGCCACAGATAACCTTATGCTCATCCCTCATGGTTTTGACCATATAGATCATCTGAATGGAGTCTATATCGAAAACATTCTTTGCCTCAGGATGATTTCCGAATGATTGGTGGTCGCCGGAAAGGCAGAGCATGTTTCTAATTCCCAAGGCATTTGCACCAAAAAGATCAGACATCATGGCAAGCCTATTGCGATCCCTGGCCACCATCTGCATAGTCGGCTCCAGGCCCTCGTCAATCAATATCTTAGACGTAGCGATCGATGACATCCTGACGATGGCTGTCTGATTATCGGTGATGTTGACTGCATCTACATTACCTTTGAGCATGGCTGCCTTCTCTTTAACCACTTCCACATCCGTGCCCTTTGGGGGCCCGAGCTCACCGGTAATAATAAATTCACCCTTTTCCAAAAGCCTTTCGAGATTGCTCCCAGATTTCATAGCCTTAGATCCTCCCTCACTCTCTTTCTTGGGCCACCACTATGACTCGGTCTCCAATCCTTATACATTTCAACCGGCTTAATTCTGTCCAGTTCTCCAAGAACCTCGAGTCGCTCGATAATGAGATGCCAGGCGCAATCAGTATCCTTGTTGATCTCACATTTTCCGTTAGAAGATCCCCCACATGGACCATTCAGTAGGCTTTTGGCGCACCTGGTGATAGGACAGATGCCACCTGTCCTTTCCAGAACACAATCCCCACACCCAAGGCAGCGTTCTTCCCACAGGCCAACATCTATGTTGGCACCCATAAAGGTAGTATTTAACCCTGGAACTACTCGTATAGGTTTATCTGTGATGGTACGATTAAAGAAGTTACAGGCATGCTGGACTCCTACCCCACAGGCAATGGATAGTATGATGTCTGCTTCTTTCACCTTTTCCAGAAACGCCGGATCAGCCATAAACTCATCATCACATTGGCGAATTACGTGTTCATCATTGACTTCGACCTTTTTCCCCTCGTTGCCAAAGGCCAGCTTCAACTCTGATGCCAGGATTTCCGCCTCTTTTTCACCTCCTGCCTGGCAGATAGCTACACAGGTCTCGCAGCCTAAAACCATAATCTTATCATAATCCTTTACCGAAGCTTTGATCTCCTCAAAAGGCTTTCTATCTGCTGTGATCATAGATTACTCCTTGTCTTTTTCCCTCTCTTGCTGAAGCTGTATCCTATATGGATTGGGTCCCAGCTCTTGAGCACGCTCTGTCATCTCCTTTGCTTTTTCTGCGATCAGCGGCGCTTCGGAGGCTGCAATATGAAAAAATTCGAGCCGCTTACTCCCTATGCCTATCTCATCTAACAGTTTCTTGGTATATTCCACCCTTTTATAGGCTCTCAAATTCCCCTCCAGGAAATTACACGTGCCAGGCTCTCACCCACCTACAAATATCGCGTCTGCCCCTGCCTCAAACGCCTTTAAGATGTGAACAATCTCCACCTTGCCCGTACATAGATAGTAGACTATGCGCACGTTAGGGGGGTACTGGATTCTTCCGACACCTGCTAAATCAGCAGCACTGTAAGCACAGTAATGACAGAGCATGGCCACCACTCTTGGTTCATAATCCACCATCTCAAATTTCCCTTCTTGAGTTCATTGAGCTTGTTGGGTTTCTTGGGTTTGTTGTGTTTGTTGAGTCAAAACCCAATGAACACAATGAACAAAATGAACACAACAAACACTAGACGTCTACATAAACTAAGATCTTAAATTCTATGTCAAGTTTTTGTAATACCACTGAGGCGCAAAGGATTATTGGGATCGTAAAACGGTTGCGGTTGCCTGCCCGCCATTGCTTCGCTCAGGCGTTAGCAGGCGGGCGCAGCCCT
>DAOVRY010000053.1 GCA_030633645.1 Pseudomonadota bacterium
CAAATTGCTCCCCGAAAGGGGGATCAAGTCAGAGTGTTGTTATCAGGGTAGGCGATCGAGCAATTACACTGGGAGATTTAGAGAGAATCGTAGACATTACCTCGGTTGAAAATGGAATTTCTAAGGGGGTGGTGTGGTTATCTGTCAATAGTCTTGTAGACAGAATTGTGGATGACTCTCTCATGCTTGCATATGGAAAAGAGCAGGGAATTAGCGTTCCGGAGATTGAATTGGAAAGGGCCATACAAGATATTGTTAAGGACTACCCGGATAATAGCTTTAAGGAGACACTCCTATCGAGGTGCATAGACTACAGTGAATGGAAGCAAAGATTCAGAGAACAGCTCTTAATTGAAAAGATCATTCGGGAGCAGACTGGCTCCCTTCCCCCTATTTCCCATCATGCCATTAAGGCTTACTATGAGGAGAGGAAAGAGGAATTTTGCCATCCCCCGCGGGTTAAACTACTTCACATCATTACCAAGAAAAGAAAAGAGGCTGAAGACCTGTATGCCCGTGTTAAAGGGGGAGAGGATATGGCACAGTTATTGGAGGAGCAATCTGCGGATTCTGCATTGCAAGGCGATTATGGTACAGAGTGGCGCACCAGTGATATGTTCCCTCCCGCTCTTTCTCATAGAGCATTTTCGATGGAAGTAGGTGGAATTAGTACTATCATTAAAACCCAATACGGCTTTCACATCATTAAAGTCCTTAAAAGACAACCTGCAGGAAGGAAAGGGTTTTTGGAGGTGGTCGCTGAAATTGAAAAAAGACTTGTCAGTGAGGCAACAGAACAGCGTTATAGGGTTTGGCTTCAAGAACTGAGGGATACGTATCCCATCAAAGTTGATTACCCCTTATTAGACAAAAAGAAGGCTGAATATGCGGGCAGCTAAACCAATTTTTCTCCTTGGGCTGTCGGTCATTGTGTTTGCAGTGCCAACCGGTTATCTCCAGGCCAAGATTACGAACAGGGTCGTGGCCAAGGTTAACAGCGACATCATTACCCTCCATGAGCTGAATACCTCAATCAAGCGGGTAACAGGTTTGAGTCCGAGGGATTTACGACAGAGAGATATGGAAAAGTACTTTGAGTTACGCAGAGCTGTTTTGAATACGCTGATCAACGAGGAAATAGCTCAACAAGAAATAGCGAGATTAGAAATCAAGGTGACAGCAAAAGACATAGAAAAATCGATCGAGCAGGTAAAAAGGGAAAATAGTATTACGCATGAAGACCTTATACAGGGCCTGAAAGCAGAAGGTATAACACTAGAGGAGTATAAGGAGAGGATAAAGGAGGAGATTCAACGTTACCGGTTGGTAAATTATGAGGTAAAGTCAAAGATAGTTGTAACCGAAGAGGATGTGAGAAGGTACTACGAAAACCACGTTGATGCATACAGGGCGGTCCATGAGGTCAGGCTGGCCAGGATTTTTTTGAGGGTTAGAAACCCAGATGACGCAGAAGAAATTGCTCGGGTAAGACACCTGGGGAGTGAGATACTCCAGGGACTGAGACAAGGCCGCGATTTTTTCGAGATGGCCAAAAAATATTCCCAAGGGCCTGCTGCTTCAGAAGGAGGAGATCTGGGATGGATAGCGCTCAATAACCTTGAAACGAGATTAAGAAATACGATAAGCAAGCTTTCACCAGGGGGGTATACTGATCTCAATCCTGCTCCCTCTGGATTCCAGATAATAAAGGTTTTGGAGGAGAAAGAAGGAGGGGTCAAGCCTCTTGAAGAGGTACGGGATGCTATCCGTTCCAAATTGTATAAAGAGAAGGTAGAAAAAAAATATTCAGCGTGGATTGAAGAACTGAGGGAGAAATCTTTTATCAAGGTGATATTCTAAGGTGAATAACGTTAACAGTAGTGAACAGGCACCTGGCACTCCAGAAGAAATGAACCTGGGGAGCCTGTTAAGAAAATCCAGGGAAGAACGCCATATCGACTTGGATGCAGCAGTCAAGGCGACCAGGATCAGGCGGCATAACCTGGAGGCATTGGAAAACGAGGAATGGGACAAGTTACCATCCCAGGTTTTTGTTAGGGGATTTTTGCGATCCTACGCTGAGTTTTTAGGGCTGGATAAGGAACTCGTGCTCAGCCTTTATCAGAAGAGTTGTCCCTTTAGGCAGTATCAGCCGCACGTGCTTCAGGGAATAAGTGCCGAATCTGGAAGATGGCGCCTGATCATCATTGTTTCTTTTTTGGCGATAGCCCTTGTTGCTGGTATAATGTATATCAAGGGACAGAAGAGCTCGGTTACTGGAAAGGCCTTTCAGTACCTGGATACGCAAAGCATGTCGGAAAAGAAGGAGGGAGATACCGCAACCACGGAAGATATCCAGATACAGGATAATGCAAGAGCAGAAGGGGCTTTTGCCAAGAAGGAAACAGTGTCTGAAGATGAGATGGGGATTCCCACGGAATTGGAATCTAGTGAGGATACTACAGCCCGGGAGGATCCGATAATTTTAGAAGAGGTAAAGGATGAACAACCTCTTTCGCCAAAATTTGTTCTTACAGCCACTGTGAATAGCCGTACCTGGATTGCCATAAGTATCGATAATGAATCATCTAAAGAATATCTTTTCCGGCCCGGGGAAACGATGAGATGGACGGCGGAGGATAGTTTTGACATTCTCATAGGAAATGCAGGGGGAATTGAATTCTTGCTGAATGGAAATCCCATCGGTCATCTGGGCCCCGAGGGAAAGGTGGTGCGTTTGAAGCTTCCGGAAGGATAGGAGAGAGCATCATATTAGAGCTGAGAGCTGACTATTGTTATGGGAGGACTGTAATTGAGAAATGTATATGATATTTTTGACGAAAGAGGCTTTATTGAACAGGTGACTGACGAGAATATGCTCAGGGAGCTGCTGACCAAACCGATTACCTGTTATATCGGCTTTGATCCCACAGCAAAAAGTCTCCATGTGGGCAGTTTGCTCCCAATTATGTCTCTCGCACACATGCAGAGACAAGGTCATAGACCCTTGGTTGTGGTTGGAGGCGGAACGGCCCTTGTGGGCGACCCCAGTGGTAAGGATGAGGTGAGACCTGTCATGACCAGGGAGGAAATCGACAGCAATGCTGAGGGAATTAAGAAGCAGTTGTCTCAGTTTATCGATTTTGCCAATGGCAAGGCCCTTATGCTCAATAACGCTGACTGGCTGTCCCCTTTGAATTACATAGACTTTTTAAGGGATATTGGTAGACATTTCAGTGTGAACCGGATGTTGGCAGCGGAAAGCTACCGTCAGAGGTTAGAATCCGGACTCAGCTTTTTAGAATTCAATTATATGCTTCTTCAAGCATACGATTTCTGGTATCTCTCGAGGAACTATGATTGCCTTCTGCAGATGGGAGGAAATGATCAGTGGGGGAATATCCTGGCTGGTGCCGACCTGACGAGAAGGATAGAGGGGAACATCGTCCACGGCCTGACCTTTCCCCTCATAACTACCGCTGACGGTTCGAAAATGGGCAAGACAGCTAGAGGGGCCATATGGCTTGACCGTGAATTGACATCTCCTTACGAATATTACCAATACTGGGTAAATATAGATGACAGTGATGTGAGGAGGTTTCTGGCTTATTTTACGTTTCTTGCCATGGAGGAGATTGAAAAGTTTTCTCGGCACGAGGGGGAGAGCTTACGGAAAGCCAAAGATGTTTTGGCTTACGAGGCTACGAAAATATGCCATGGTCAAGAGGAGGCCAATAAGGCCCGAAGTGCTGCCAGGCAGCTCTTTAGTCAAAACGGTATTTATGATATCGAGGCAATTCCTACGTACTCTCTGATGAGTGCTGATTTAGAGAAAGGCATTGAGGCATATATCCTTTTTAGAGAAGCAGGTCTTTGTAAGACAAGGGGCGAAGCAAGAAGGTTAATATCCCAGGGGGGTGCCTATATAAATGGGAAAAGAGTCCCGTCCTTTGAGACAATAGTGGGTGCCAGTGATATTCAAAATAATATCATCTCGCTTAGAGCAGGAAAAAAGAAATACCGCATTGTTACTGTTCAAGATGAAAAAGCTGGTTAATTCATTCCCCATCACTCCATGTGAATGGTAGAAATCTAGTGCCACTGAATAGCTCATGATTTTCCTCTCAAGACGCATAGAAATTTCTATACCAGTAGGAACCTCTTAAATCTTCACTCAGTGTTGGCACAGGGAATAAGAGAACGTGAAAAAGGTTACCGGTAGTCGAAAAAAGACAAAAGGTCTCGACACAAAGGCCCAGTATGATCTGCAGGTTGTGCCCGGCAAGAGAGATGGCTCTCTAGTTGCCTACGACCCTCTGCAGATGTATTTATGGGAAATAAGGAGATATAGGCTCCTTACCAAAGAGGAGGAGATCGAACTTGCAATACGATATAGAGAAAAAAAAGATCAGCAGGCTGGACAGGAGCTTATTCTGGCTAATCTCAGGTTAGTGGTGAAAATTGCTATGGATTTTCATAGATATTGGATGAAAAACCTCATGGATTTGATTCAGGAGGGAAACGTTGGTTTAATGCATGCAATAAGGAAATTTGATCCACACAAGGGAATCAAGTTTTCCTATTACGCCTCATTTTGGATAAAGGCCTATATCCTTAAGTTTATTATGGAGAATTGGAAGCTTGTTAAGATTGGGACTACCCAAGCCCAAAGAAAGCTTTTTTTTAACCTTACAAAGGAGAAAGAGAGGTTGCTATCTTTGGGTTACGATCCTGAACCCAAACTCCTTGCCGAACGTCTGGATGTAAAAAAAGATGAGATTATTGAAATGGCACAGCGGTTGGGTGGATGGGAGGTTTCCCTTGATGCCCCGGTTAAAGAAGATTCTAAACAGGACTATAGCTCGTTTTTGCCCTCTCCAGAAAGTGGCGCTGATGAACTGATTTCTGTGAGGGAAAGAAGGGAGTTACTCCGGGAAAAGTTGGAGGAATACAGAAACACGCTCTCTGGAAAACAGAGAGATATATTTGATAACAGAATCCTGACCGAAGAGCCATTGACCCTTCAGGAACTCGGAGATAAGCATAGCATATCCAGGGAAAGGGTACGTCAGATTCAGGAGAAGATTCTCAAAAAGGCTAAGGAATGGCTCGTGGAAAACATACCAAATTTTGAAGAAAATTTCTCTGATCTTCTACATGAATAGAATAGTTGGAATAGTATCTATCTGGTTTTTGCTTTTTTTTATTGCGTTTGCCCTCTCCTGCGGAGGCATAGAAAAAAGACTACCTTCGCAACAAGGGGCCATTGAAAAAGCAGAGATGAAAGGCGAGAAAGATAATATCCAACATGCCTATGAGAATTATGCCTTTGCATCTCTAGCCATAATCAATGGCAACTACCAGGATGCAGAGATCTATCTCAAAGAGGCCCTCAAACACGACAAAGACTCTCCCTATTTACTCCTGAAATTGTCCCAGGTACTGGTAAAGAATGGCAGGATAGAAGATGCCTTGGCTCTTGCCCAAAGGTCAGTTGCCCTGGCTCCAGGTGATCTCGCAGCTCGAAGATTACTAGCAGAGATCTACTCCAAGCTCCAGGAATTTGACTTGGCTATAGCTCAGTGCAGGGAGATCCTTGCACAGGATCCAGACAATAAAGAGGTAAGGCTTCAATTATCCACACTCTTTATCAGATTAAAAGAATACAATGCTGCCCTGGAGGAGCTGTCGATTCTAACAGAAAAGGAACCCGGCCTGATCATAGCTCATTACTACAAGGGAAAGATACATCTGGAGCTCAAAGAATATGATAAGGCAAAGGGGGCATTCCTGAGAGTCCTGGAAATAAATGCAAGATTTCTTCCTGCCCTTTTCGATTTGGCAGCCTTATATACCACGATAGGTAATACTGATTTGGCAATAGAAACCTATCAACAAATACTGCAATTATACCCTACCGATACAACTGCCTGGGAAAGGCTGATCGCCCTGTACTATCAGAAGGGTCAAGTGAAATTGGCAGAAAAATATATGGATGAGATGAAAGAGGCACTAAGCCCGGGTGATGTAAAAAGAAAAAGACTGGGCTTGATATACCTCAGGTATGGAAAATTAGCCGAGTCCATTACCGAACTCTCGTCGATAGTATCTGCATGGCCAGATGATCAGGAGGCCAGATACTATCTGGGATCTGCCTTGGAGGAGAATGAAGATCTGGCTGAAGCATACAAAAACTTTGATCTGCTTAATCCGGAAGGCAAGTATTTTATTAACGCCCGGATCCACATGGCCTACATACTGGA
>DAOVRY010000052.1 GCA_030633645.1 Pseudomonadota bacterium
AAATCTGTTTGGATTCCCGCTCCACCTCCGGAATCTGAGCCAGCAATGGTTAGAATTCTCTTCATAGTTACTCCTCTCTCATGATTGAAGCAATCGGTATCGATTTTCAGCCATGTGTCTGGATGCATTGAATCGATCAATGTGGGGGACTGGTGGCAGGAGACGAAGATACAAAGAAAAGGCCGCAATTGCAGACTTCAGAATTACGGCTTCAGATCTGTTTCGTAGCCGCTTTCCCTACGCCGGAATTACCCGTACAGGTTCAAGGGGTCGTTCCGCTCACTCAGTAAATATGTCTAAGAGTGAGGTTGGAAATTCTCAGCCTATCAGCTCCCCCAGCACTTGGCTTACTGGTAACCCAATTTGAGCTGGGCTGTCAATAGGAATTTAGCGGAATCTCAATGGAATTTCATAGGGTAACCCTCAGTGCGCGGCAGAGGAACCCTGTGGGCAGGAGTCAGGATAACATCAAAGTCCAGGGTATGGGTATCTTTTTTTTGGTTATGCCCCTGGCCCAGACCTGGCTTATAGGGCATGAGTATATGTGCTACGTCTGTGAAATAACACTGCGAACATGCGATATTTCAGAAATGTCGCGCCAGGGCAGGCCTATGACATGGCCCCTTACTGGGCGGATTCAAAATGGTTTATTGAGCCCTAAGCCTTAGAATCATAGGCTCCATCTATATAAACCATTTTGAAACGCCCACTAATCTAAACTATGTGAGGGCATAATCCAAAAAAAAGATACCCATACCCTGCAAGAAGCTTAAAAATAAATACGTTAGTTTCCATTATGAGGTGACCCTGGGCAGGAGTAAGATGATTGACGGTGGCCTTTACTAGGGCGCCCTTGCCCTGAACATGAAGGAAAAAGCATGATGAAGGAGGAAAGCTTTACTCGGATGCTGCAGTTTAAGGGAAAGAGGTAACTGGCAGTGAGAAAAAGATAAAAGGGAGGGTTTTCCTCTTATGTTTTAGCTAACAGGTACCGACAAGATACAATAAAGAGCTCAAGCTCTGTCTGGATACCGGCTTGTCACGGTGATGAAATAGTGTACTGATTATCTCAGGATTTTCGCAGGACTGCGGTAAGGAACATAGTAGGGGAGAGATACCGGAGAAAAGGGAACTAGGATGATCCCTTGGCACAGGAAAGTGCGTCAGCCTGATCATGTTAGGAATGATTTGGGTGAATATGAACAAGGCCTTGGACATATTGATTGTTGACGATGATGTTCTTTTTACTGCTTCTCTCTCTGACTTCCTCATGAGCAAGGGTTTTCGTGTCCACACTGCCACAAACGGAAGAGAGGGGATAGAACGTTTTGAGAGCCATCAATCCTCTCTCGTTTTGTTGGATCAAAGGTTACCTGATATGGGAGGGATTGAGGTTTGCGAAAGACTTTTGGAGATTAACCCAAACGCCAAGATTATTTTCATGACCGCATACGCTACGGTTCAATATGCGGTTGAGGCAATGCAAGCCGGGGCCTTTAACTATCTTTCCAAACCTTTCGAGTTGGACGAGCTTCTGATTGCCATAGATTTGGCTGTCAAGAGCGTCCATCTGGAAGGAAGGCTTAGGGCTCAGGATTATGAAAGGCAAAAAGCGAGCCAGGAGCAAAAACTGATTGGTTCTTCTGAGGTCATGAAAAGAATCAAAGAACAGATAGAACTATCCGCTGGCTCTGAAGCCAATGTGTTGATCACAGGAGAAACCGGGGTAGGCAAAAATGTAGTGGCCCGGGCAATCCACGATTTTCAGGATAGGCGGGAGACGTTTCTCACTATCAACTGCTCTGCTATCCCCGAGAATTTGGTGGAGGCTGAGTATTTTGGCCACGAAAAAGGTGTCTTTACCGGTGCAGATACCCGTCGTGAAGGAATCTTTGAGCTGGCAGACGGCGGAACGCTGGTACTGGATGAGATTGGGGAAATCCCCATACACCTCCAGAGCAAATTGCTTACGGTGCTGGATGATAAGCGGGTTCGAAGAATAGGAAGTGGTCGAACTATATCCGTTGATGTAAGAATCATAGCCACCACTAATCAGGACTTAGAAGAAGCCATCGAGAAAAGAAGCTTTCGAAAAGATCT
Source organism: Pseudomonadota bacterium (assembly GCA_030633645.1). Lineage (GTDB taxonomy): Bacteria > Desulfobacterota > DSM-4660 > Desulfatiglandales > B25-G16 > JADFWK01. The sequence goes on from DAOVRY010000052.1 coordinate 2,101, forward strand.
CTACTACCGCTTGGCGGTCATCAGCATTAACGTTCCACCTTTGCGTGAGCACCCAGAGGACATACCAGAAATAGCACGCTATTTTGTGGAACGCTTATGCAGGAAGTCTGTCAGGATTCCTGACAGTCATCTAGAAAGAATGATGAAATATCCTTGGCCTGGCAATGTGAGAGAGCTTCGGAATGTGATTGAAAGAGCTTCCCTACTGCTTCAGGGTCATGAAATAAGGCCCGCGGATCTCTTACTTCATAGTAATCTTGATCAGGCGCTGCCAAAGAGTGAACAGAGGGGTTCAAGTAGTCGAGAAATTATTTTACTTGAGGAGATGAAAAGACGTCATATTGTTTCTACCCTGAAGGCCTATTCTGGGAACAAAAGCCTGACCGCGAGGAACTTAGGTATCTCGCTTTCGACCTTGAAGCGAAACTTAAGAGGGATGGATATGAATTAGCACAAAATACATCACCTAACCTATTTTGACCCACCCAAAATGACCTACATACCTGTTCAAATCTAGTACCAGATCACCTAATTATTCAGAATAATCAAATAGTTAAGCACTTTAAGACTCGCCATGATAAAGTGGTATGTATTTTGCTTCTAACTAATATCACAAACCGCACGATTCGCGATAAACCGTGAACTGAGGCTAAAATATTTAGTATCGTTCAAAAGCGTTTACTCAGTAGTCTGTTGGTTAGACAACCTGTATATAGCGACCTCTATCAGGTCATGCCAATTTTCTCAAGGCCTGCCCGGCATCACTCTCGCTCACGCGAGGCAGGCGCTATCTATAGGCCTTTTTTAGAGTCCCGCTTGCGGGACGTTATATGAAATCGTGAAGCGATTTTATAACTTGATGAAGACTGACGTAGAATTACTAGAGAATCTGGAGCAAATCCTTTCCACTCTGCGGCATCAGCTGGGTAATTCAGTGAATTCACTGAAAATCACCCTTGATGTCTTACGTGAGAACTACGACCTCTTTAATGATGCCAAGAAGAAAGAATATCTGAAGAGAGGGTCAAGGGTTTTGGCACGGCAGCAGCAATTGGTTGACGCCATGAAGTCTTATTCTCAATTCAAAGTGAAGGAGCAAAGCGAGATTGCATTTCTTTCTTTTTGGAAACACTTCCTGAACTCGGCGTCCAGTAGAGTGGAGGATGCAAACATCAAACTCATCCATCATGGTGAGGTGGAGCCCTGCCTGATCATGGGAGATAGCGCAGCCCTTAATAAGGTCATGACCAGCATCCTTGAGAATGCCATAGAGGCAGTGGAAGGTATGGATGATCCTATAATAGAATTGAAGGTCTCGAAGACGAATAGTTCTCTCAGGATAGTGGTGGAGGACAATGGATCCGGCATCAGAAAAAATGACATGCCGCGGGTTTTCACACCCCTCTTTACCACCAAACCTGGAAAGATGGGGATGGGACTGCCGATTGCCCGGAAACTCTTGCTGGAGATGGAGGGCAGAATAAAAATAGACAGCGTCTTCGGTGGCGGTACCAAGGCCAGAGTATGGCTTAAAAGTGTTGGTGGTCAAGAAAGGGGAAAGGAGGTAAGGCATTGACCTATATGCTCGACCAAGAACAGCTCGATGCCATAGAGGACGTGTTGTTGCAGGATCTCTTTGATGTTGGGGTTAACTGCATTTTTTTAATCGACATGGCAGGTAATGTTATTGCCAACCTTGATAATGGGGAAATCAAGCACGATATTTACTCGCTAGCGGCTTTAGCCGCGGGCAATTTTGCGGCGGTGAGCACTATGGCTAAAATTGTTGGGGAAGATGAGTTCTCTTTGCTTTTTCACAAAGGAGAAAAGGAGAGCATACACTTCAGTAAAGTTTTGACGGATTTCTTACTGATCACTATTTTTGGAAAAGGGATATCTTTGGGTTTTTTGCGGTTGAAGGTGGCTGAGGCTGCGGAAAAGATCAAAAAGATTTTGGAATCCTCCTGTGCTCCATAACCTGACTCTCTCTTTGCATGCAGCAATGAACAGAGGTGCGGTGATTACGGTTCTTTTGTGAGGTATCTGCTCATGGCATTTGTAAATCTGAAGAAAAAAGAGATTCAGGCAAAAGTAGTTTACTATGGTCCAGGGAGGGGAGGAAAGACCACCAATCTGGAATATATATACAATAAAGTCAAAAGTCGCATAAAAACAGAGATGGTTACCATCAAAACACACGGGGATCGAACCCTTTTTTTCGATTTCCTTCCCTTTAATGTAGGAAAAATCAGGGGATATGATGTGAAAATCCAGCTGTACACGGTACCTGGACAAGTCAAGTATGATGCCACCCGGAGACTGGTTTTGAGAGGGGTCGATGGAATTGTTTTTGTGGCAGACTCGATGGCAGTGAGAAGAGAAAAAAATATTCTTTCCCTCAGGAACCTTCAGAAGAATTTGGCCACTTTCAGGAAGAGTATTTTCAAGATCCCGATTGTTTTGCAATACAACAAAAAGGATCTGGCGGAACAGGGTATCCCGCTTTTGCCCCTGCAAACACTTGAAAAAGACCTTAACAGTCAGCTAAAAGCGCCTTCTTTTGAAGCGAGCGCTCTAACGGGAATGAATGTTGTGCCAACCATGAAAAAGATTGTATCCATGACCATGGCTTCTTTGCTCATGGAATTGAAATAGGGGGTGACGGATTGGTCTTGCAAAAAGATGGTACTGTAGATTTTGAGGTGGAAGCAGACCCCAAAGATCTTTTTGGACACAGCAATGAGGGCCTTGACTCTCTGGAGGATACCGGTGACCCTGAGGGTACTCCTCTCACAGAGTTAAAGTCTATTGTTTTGTCACTTGACTGGGAGATTACCGATGAAAGCATGACTCGGTTTGTTCAGGAGGTAGAGAAATTAAAAAAAACATACCGGGATGATAAAATCCTTGTATCATTCCTTGGTCTCCTTGATTCGGTGGGAAAATATATCAAGACCCACAAAGCGAAAGCCCATCCGAATGCCAGCAAACTATTGAACTCCGCCTATATGAGCCTGGAGAAGGTAATCGTCTCCAAAGACATCACTGAGCCTGAAAGAAGAAAAATATTCGTAAGCCAGGTGAAAAGCTTCAAAAGATTGAAGGAGCAGATCGCGCTGAGAAAGGCCGCCTCAGATAGAAAAAAAGGGTTGAAACCGCCTGATCAGATAGGCCCAGTGGCTGAAGAACAAATAAACGATCTGTCCATGCAAAGGCAGGGTAGGACCCCTGATGGGACAAAGGAGAGATTGCGAGAATCTGATGAGGGTTGTGTGAGCCCTCATGAGGTCTTTATGAGTGCCTTAGAGGAGATTAAGCAGCTCATCCAGGAGGAATTTAGGGCCTTGAGGGAAGAGCTGAAGCAGTGGAGAGAAGATGAGCAAGGCCGTACCTAGATTTCTCATTTCTGGATCGAGCAGGCGGGATTTTGCAGAAGAGGAGCCCTTTTTGAGACCTGGGATCAAGGAGCCATACCTTTTGTGGTCTGTCCATGGCTGGCCAATTTATTCATCGGAGGCAACGGAGTGAATATTCTATCCGGTGATATATCCGGTTTGGTTTTCAGGCGTGCTGACCGGGGAGACCTTGGCGAGTTTTCTCTTGACAGTCATATGCTCAGTGTACTCGTGGAGTTAGATGGCAGGAAGAGCCTTGGCTCAGTGGCAAAAAGAGCAGGCCTGGAGATGGGTACCGTGAAGGGGGTGATCTTCAGGCTTCTAAAGCTTAAGCTCATCAGACCTGAGGGGAGGAGTATCTCGGTACTTAGCAGGGGGTTTTTCGATTATCTTAGTGTCCAATTGTCTCTAGCCTTGGGACCAATAGCTGATGTGCTGATTGAGGAAGCAGTGACTGATCTGGATCATAGTAAGTCTGAATTCCCAAGCCACCAGGCAGCAGAACTCGTGGATCTCCTTGCCCGTGAGATTCGACGTGAGGAAAAAAGGATCGTCTTTCAACAGAATATGGTTAAGAAAATCAGGGAAATAGGGGCATGATACTGGGTAACGTTAAAGTCCAGGGTATGGGTATCTTTTTTTTGGTTATGCCCCTGGCCCAGACCTGGCTTATAGGGCATGAGTATATGTGCTACGTCTGCGAAATAACACTGCGAACATGCGATATTTCAGAAATGTCGCGGCAGGGCAGGCCTATGACATGGCCCCTTACTGGGTCGATTCAAAATGGTTTATTG
>DAOVRY010000058.1 GCA_030633645.1 Pseudomonadota bacterium
CATTGGCCAGCCTGAAAATAACCTGTCTTAATATCCGTTCCCTGATCTTTTGATCATCAGTAACCAAGCTCGCAGCCTCAAAGGCCTGCCTGACAAAGCAGGGAATACACTCTAATCCTATTTTCAATCTTTATCCCTTTCTCCTCACATTTCAGTCAACTTCAGTAATAGTGATAGCATCTTGTTCACAGACCTCTATACAGCTTTCACATCCGATACATTCATCTGCATTAACAGGAACTGATTTTTCATCCTGCATTTCAAAGACATCTACAGGACAGACATCTACGCACTCATCGCAGCCTATGCATTTTTCTTGATCAATTTCTACCTTGTACATATCTTTAGCCCTTTCCAGTTTAGCATGCCGTAATCTTGTACTCGGTTCATGATGAAGGCCCCGCAAAGACCTAACGGGCCACTTGCAAAGCCAGTAACCATCCTGCTAAATAGAAGTACAATTCCGGAGATCGGCTGCCTGGAAAGCTTGTAGCGGTTTTCCAGGTCAGCTAAATTAACGGTTATGCGCTTTAGTTTTTGACACCTGGTTTCATTCCCCTCACTACAACGAAAGAGCCCTCACCATATCCTTCCTTTACGGATTCTACTTCTTTTATCTCGTCCAAGTTGTGAAAGATAGTTTGAGTAAAGGTAAGGTTTCTAAAGCCTACTTTTTTCAGATAAGAAATAACCTCATCCACCGAATATAATGTAGCGATCTTATAGAACACATTTTTTTCTTTATGCTTTTGATATGTTTTTCCAAGAGAGCTATTTCGATCCACGAATCCATTGACTAAAAATCCACTGGATTTTATTACACGGAATGATTCTTTGAAAGATGCCTCTATGTCATCTAAAAAACAGATAGTTGTAACCATAAGAGCGAAATCAAACAGACCATCTTCAAAGGGGAGCGCTTCTGCCACTCCATCAATCACTTCAATGCCTCTTTTCTGAGCCACTTCCCTCATTGCTCTCGATGGTTCGACCCCGACCCTAATCCCCAACGGTGCAGCGAAACGTCCTGTACCTACACCAATTTCAACTCCCGTTCCACCTTCTGGTAATAGAAGTCTTACGGCCTGAAGTTCGGATTCGTAGGCCAACATATTTTTCTCAAACCATTCTTCGTACTTGATCATATGTCTCTCAAAGGGCTCCACTTTTGGCATGGCCTTGTCCCAAGTCTGTAAAGAGATATCGCGCATAACAATGTATACTATGGTCATTTACATGACTGCTCTACAGGCATATTGACTGTGCCTATTCTCCCTTTTCTTCCTCTAACTTTCTCAGCCTCTCGTTGGATTTGGCCAACTCTCTTCTCAAGGCAACCATCTCTTCTCGCAATCGAGATGCCTCATCATGTTCAGGGGCATAGATATCCTGTGGCAAATCACGCTCACTGCATGGACTCGCCCCCTCAATCTGGCCATTCAGGTAATTTTTCATCACTTCCCTCACCATACCAGAAACCCCGGTAACCGCTTGAATACCGAACTGCTCAAAAAAACCGATGGCCTTAGGTCCCATACCACCGGCAATGATTACCTGGGCGCCTATACCCTTTATAAAAGTAGGCACCTCACCTGGTTCGCCATGGCTTCCGTAGAAGGGGCTATGTAGAACTTTGACCTCTCTGATCTCCTTGTCATCAACATCTACAACTACATAGTAGGGACACCTACCAAAATGGTGGCTTAAAACTGCCTCCAATCCCCTATCATCGTCTGTGGCTAGTGCAATTTTCATGTTCTTACTCTGCTTTCATCTTGATTATTCTTTTTATATTTCTACCCTCTTTTCGGCTAACTCGATAGTATAGGAATTTCCTTTTTTAGACAGGTTAGACCTGCCCGCCATGCGAGTCCTCAAGGCAAGGCGAGCCGGCAGAATCTTCAGGATAAAAAGAATATAAGAAGATCATGTTAATCCTGGCCCAGACCTGCTTTTCATGGCCGTATTTCAAGGGACGTTACTTCTAAAATATTACTGGGATATAAGTTTAATCCGAGTAAATCGCGATATCAGGGCGGGCCCTGGCCCAGACCTGGCTTTGCAAGGCAGGAGTACGTGGCCCCATCCAGGATATTTTATGACTTGTCAAATAGATCGTACGGAAGTCGCGCCTTTAATTGCGTCATCTGGCATCCGTGCCACATATTGTGGTCGGATTGACAGATGATGCAAGTGTGATCACGACATATCGTATTCATAAAATGCCATATTGCGTTATCAGGGCGGGCTTGTTAAACCTGTCAAAAAAGATTCCGCCGCAGGCGGCTAAGTTCTATTAGATCCTCGCATGGTCTCTTCCTGCCAAATATAAAGGCCTTTTTACCAGACCAACAGGGCTTAGTTCTGAGAAGTTTTCTACTTAACCCCTTTCTCTAATTCCTTAATCCTTGCATCGATCTGGTCCATCTGCTGCTTTAGCATCTGGGCCTGGTCCCTTAAGTAGTTTATCTCCTGCTCTGGTGCCATAGGTGGGCCAAATGGTGATATCCCTGGTGCCCCAAATCCACCTGGTGGTGGGTAATTAGGTTGACCATAGGGTGACATCTCTGGTGTTCCATATCCCCCAGGTGGTGGGTAATTAGGTTGACCATAGGGTGACATCTCTGGTGTTCCATATCCCCCAGGTGGTGGGTAATTAGGTTGACCAAAGGGTGACATACCTGGTGTTCCATACCCTCCCGGTGGTGGGTAATTAGGTTGAGCATAGGGCGACATCTCTGGTGCCCCAAATCCCCCTTGTGGTGGGTAATACGGCATTTGCGACATCTCTGGCGCCCCATATCCCCCCGGTTGAGGGTAATAGGGCATCTGTGGCATTCCTCCGTAAGGATTCATCCAGCCACCTGCCATAGGATATCCCATTCCCATGGGCGGTCCCCAGGGAGGAGGCCATCCTCCATATGGGTAATTTCCGTAATACATATCATTCTCCTTTTTTTCAATTACTGTCTACTAATAGGGATAACCATACTGGTATCCCCCCTCTCCATGCCATAAGGAGCAACAGGGATAAATGCTAGTGCCCCATAGGCCCAACCTCTGGGTAGCCCTCTTTCTTCCTAACCTACACAGGGACACAGGTGTGAAAATCTCCAAAGGCCAAATCCTCTGCCGTAAGGCACAACAATACCCCTTTTACACCTTAAACGGTGATTCTAATTGAGCAGTCTTGGCAGATAATCCAAGACTGCTCTCAAGGCCTAGTCATAGAATTTACCACCGTCCTCTGCCTCTGCCAAATCCTCCGCCAAATCCTCTGCCTCCGCCAAATCCTCTGCCACCGCCAAATCCTCCGCCAAATCCATAAGCACCATAAGGAGAGGCTGTGTATGGAGTAGAGTAACCGGCTCCATAAGATGGTACGTAACCCGTACCGTAAGGGCTGCCATAAGGATAGGCTCCCATAGAGGGTTGTCCTGCCCCAGCATAATAGGGGTTACAAAATCCCCTACCTCCTCCAGTCATGGGTCCCATTCCTCGTGGTCCTGTTCCATCGAATCCTGGCATATCGTTCACCTCCTTTCTAATCTTTTTTTATGGAAAGTGGATACCTCGTCTTCTCCTACCTCGGCCATGTCCCCCTCCGGGGCCTTTACCCCAATGGCTGGCACGACCAGGCATTAAGAATTGAATATCAAACAAATTTCCTCTCAAAAAGGCCTGTAATACATCCTCAACCTGGCCTGATATCCAGGCAATTAGATTGATCCCAGCAGTTGTGATCATGTACGCAAGGGGCCTTGAAATAGCTCCACAGATAAGTGTATCAACTCCCAACCCGGTAAGTCTCATAGCTTTGCTGGGAAGAAAATTTTCACTGATATCTGTCTCAAATCGTGAGGATTCGCCTTCTTCTCCCACCTCAACCACTACCAGTCGCGACGCTGCATCAAAAACGGGCGACACCCTCCCATTCCACGTTGGTATGGCAATTTTCATTCTTGCCTTTATATCTCTTGACAATGGAGGAATCTATTTTTCCAGATCCTTTATGCGGGACAGGATCGAATTAAGCTGATCCCGGAGAGCCTTTGCCTCTTCCTTAAGTGTGCCAAGCTCTTGATCAGGAGATGCCGGAGGAGCCGTCTGATTTGGGCCATATCCTGCTTGCATGCCCATTCCTCCGCCCATTCCTCTGCCCATGCCACGACCCATACCTCCGCCCATTCCCATGCCTGCGCCAGGAGAGGCACTTTGGCCACCACCCATACCCATGCCATAGTGATCCGGGACATTAGCTTGGCCAGTGGGTGATAGTTCTCCCTTCTTATATCTATCAATTGCCTCTCTAATGGAACCACTGACACCAACAATCACATCAAGGCCGGCTGCACTCAGGGTTCTACTAGCATTGGGGCCGACATTTCCGGTTATAACCACAGTTGCCCCTGTGGAAGCGATAAATTGGCCTGACTGGATGCCTGCTCCCCCGCCAAGGGACATACTCTCGTTCTCAATGGCCTCAAAACTCATATCATCTGGATTGACGATTAAAAAATACGCGCATCTACCAAATCTCGGATCTATCTCCGAGTCAAGATCCGTTCCCGTTGAAGTAAGGGCTATTTTCATAAATTATTTCTCCTTCCTTTTCTAATATTATCTTTTGCACCTTCTGTGCCATGTTTGTTCTATTCTCATCGAATAGGATAACTTGTTAATATCTCTAATGATATTCACTTACTATGAAGCAATATGTGAAATACATGATACACATAATGTATTGTTTTTGCAACATAATTCACTCAATGTTCCAATATTGTAACACTTAAAAGGTTCTAGACAACCTGCAAAAGGCCTTTATGGTGGTTCCCTGCGAAAGTAATCGAAAACATCTTTTGCTACTAGTTGAGCAATCCCTGGCACTTGCATTAACTCTTTGAACTCTGCCTTGGCTATAGCCTCAATATCTCCAAAAAATCTAAGCAATAACCTCTTTCTTTTTGGCCCAATCCCCGGAATTCTATCCAACTCGGACCTAGTTAACCTTTTCTTCCTTCTTTTTCGGTAATAACTCACAGCCCTCCGGTGCGTCTCATCCCTTATACGCATAAAAAGAGACAGGACTGGGTGATTGCGTGCAAGGTTAAGGGGGTTTTTCCTGTTTGGAAGATATATTTTGTCTAAAGCCCCTGGTTTTCCTCGATCAGCTTTCGCAATGGAGATAACATCAGGTGGGTTCTCAAGGCCAAGAGCACCAAGCGTTTTTAAGGCTACCGCCAGATGACCCTTTCCACCATCTATTACAAAAAGGTCTGGCGGTTTGCCCTGTTTCAGTCTTCTTCTCATTCCCTCTGCAATCATGGCATAATCATCTATCCCCTCCACCTCTTTTATCCGGTAGTTTCGATAGCCGGATTTTTGTGGCAGCCCTTTAACAAAGGCAACTATAGAGGCTACGGCAAGATCACCTTTGAGATTAGATACATCTATCGCTTCTATGTGTACTGGTTTGCTCCTCAAGTGCAACAACGATTTTGCTTCCTCAAGGATGGCAGACTGGTCAGTTTTCTTTCGTCTTAGCAGTATATTTTCAGCGTTCACCGCAGCCATGTTCGCAAGCCGCCTCTTATCCCCCTTGGAAGGAACCAAAATAGATACCTTTTTCCCAGCCATTCCCGTCAACCATTCAGAGATCAGTTTTCTGTCATCTATTGCGTCTGATAGGATTATGTCAGGGGGAAAAAATTGTTTCTCTCGGTAATATTGTTTGAGGAAGGCCTCCAGTATTTCACTTGAATACTCCCATGCCCCCCGTATGGAATAACTCCTGCTTCCAATCATATAACCACCCCGCACCAGGAGAATCACTACCTCTGCTTCTTTACCTGAATGAGATAGTCCGATAATATCTTGATCCCTCATCTTGCTGGAAACTACTGTTTGCTTTTCCACCGTTTTTTCGATAGCCCTGATTTGATCTCTCACCATGGCAGCCTTTTCAAAATTGAGCTCTCTCGAGGCATTTTCCATCACCTTCTTTAGTTTCGAGATCAATTCTTTGTCCCGCCCCTCCAAAAATAACCTTACCTGATCAACTAACTCCTGATAATCCTCTCTGCTGACATCCATACAACAGGG
>DAOVRY010000169.1 GCA_030633645.1 Pseudomonadota bacterium
AAAGAACTAAAAGGCTTCGAGGGAGTTCCACCTCACCCATATCTTCACTACAGATATAGATTGCCTTAAGTAATTCGGTTTCTTCTATCTTTGGGGTGTGTTGGGGTTTCAGGCTGAGCTGTCTCAACAAAAGAGCAGAAGCGATTATGATAAAGGAAAAGACAACCACGGTTCCCCATTGCCGCCCCAGGAGCGGCAAGCGATTATCAGATAACCTTGAGAGAATCTTTCCCTTTTCTATAGCCCAATTGATATCGCTATGCTCAGTCCGGTTCTGGAAAGCCTTTGTAAATCCCTTCAGTGCACTAAGCCGGTTACGGCAATCCGGACATTTGTTCAGATGTGACTGGAGATCCTCATCAATGCCTTTAGGCTCAAGAAGTATACTGCTTATCTCCCTGTCGCTTAGATGGCGACTATTCATGACTCCCTCCACTCAGCCAGATGTTTTTGGGCCTTGGCAAGGGCCCTGTATAGATAGGTCTTTACCGAACTCTGACTTATACCGGTTACTGCTGAGATTTCTTTAATAGTGCACCCGTTTCCAAATCTGAGTGCAAAGACCTCACGTTCTCTTCCTTTAAGGTCCCGTTGAAATGCTCGTACGCTTGTCTTAAATTGTTTTTGTTTGAGCATTTCTTGGGGCGACTGGTTACCATCTGCAATGGTATTGAGCTGGTTGTCAGAGATAGTGCCTGGTTTCATAAACAAAAGCCTTCGCAACCTTTCTTTTCGAAGATGGTCTCGAACCTTGTTTATCGTTATCCTGATTAACCATGTTTCTGGCGAGGCATCAAATCTAAAATGGTTGTATGATCTGAAGGCCTTAATAAAGACCTCCTGTGTAATATCAAGGGCTTCGTCTTCATCCCTCAGTATACTCACGGCAACCTGAAAAACCCTTTTTTGATAGTTCTCAACCAGCTCACCGAAAGTACTTCTCTCGCTACGCATAGGTTTTCTCTTTCGGGCCCGCCTTTACTATATTAGACGATTGCCAGGAAAAAAAGTCTACAAACTTAATCTATCACAAAAAAACGGACTATTGTGACACTTTATGGAATCTAATGGACTCTTTCTTATCCCCCGTTGTATTCAGAGTCGCAGAACTCTGATGATTCGCGTAACAGAGTATCGACTTGTCTCTTCGACTGCCAAAGTTGGAGCCATATCCAGGTATTCTAAAATTTGGTGCTAATTGGGTTTTGACACAAAAGGCATTGCGTGTATACTGTACGACAAAAACGGTATCCGCAAAATGAAGCTCAGCACAAAGGTGACAATGAGTGGTTTAGGCCAAGGTCCCGCCCAATCATTGCTGAGGAGATCTGTGAATGTCTTGGCTGAGGAAACCCTGCATGATGCTCGAGAAACCAGTTCGGAAAACTCAGAGCTGGACTAAGGATCAAAAGTGATCGAGATAAGATTTCATGGCAGAGGAGGGCAGGAGGTTGTAGTTGCTTCTGAGATTCTTGCCCGAGCATGTTTTAGACAGGGCATGTATCCTTAGCAGTTTTCTACCAAGCAGGAGAAAGCATATGGAATATTATATGAATTATGAAGGTGAGAAGGTCTATTTTTCCCTTCTGGGGAAATGGAACTCGATCTGCGATCAAGACAGTCCCCCTATTTCCGGAGTTAGCGACCCGCTCCAAGAAATCAGGCATGCCTTAGAAAACCCCATTGGATCACCAGGGATTGAAGAACTCGCCCGGCCTGGGATGGAAGTTGTTGTTCTGTTCGATGATCTCCAGCGGCCAACACCGGCCTCCCTTGCTCTGCCTCAGATTCTGGATAGGTTGAACCACGCCGGCATACCTGACGAACGGATTACCGGGATCTGTGCTGTAGGAACCCATCCGAGACCCACTCTGGAGCAACTACAAGAAAAGGTAGGGAAAGAGGCCTTTTCTCGTTTGCAGGATCGTATTTTCTCTCACGATCCACATGCTCCTGATAATGTTATTATCGGCAGAAGCCACCGGGGAACGCTCGTGGAAGTCAACAAGCGGGTTGCATTTGCCGATGTAATCATTGGCATTGGGGAATGTATGCCCCATCCTATTGCTGGATTCGGAGGGGGATGCAAGATCATCATACCCGGGGTATGCTCCTATGGTTCCGTAGCCGACCATCATTTTACCTGGATGCGTCACCCAAATAGTAAGGTAAATCTTCTGGACGGTAACCACTTTTACGAAGACATTGTAGATGCTGGACGCCTGGCGAGATTGGCATTTAAACTTGATCTCATCATTAATGAAAAAAAGGAAGTCATCCGTGCCTTTGCAGGAGATCCTGTGGCAGAACACAGAGAAGCCTCTCAATACGCGGCATCACTTTACTTAATTCATCTTCCGAAGCTTGCAGATGTTACCATTGCCTCAGCTTTTCCTTTAGAGGTGGGGGTTCAGGCATCCAAGGCTTTGGACATGGCTGCCTTCTGCACACGATCAGGAGGAGCGATTATCTGGGTTGCCCCGCAAAAAGAAGCAGGCCCTATAATGCCTCTGATACGGGAAATGGGAAGCTCTGAAAGTGCGAGTGATTTTCATCGTCGGTTGATGGAAGGGGATATTCCCGACCACCTGAAAGCATTCGGGATTTCCTACATTATGCAGGTTGTTTACTATAAGGCAAAGGCCGAAAGATTTAACGTTTTCCATGTATGCGAGGGCCTTTCACCGGAGCAGGTGACGATGATGAATTTCACCTATTCACCGAGCATTCAGGAGGCCATTAATCAGGTCTCTAAAACCTTGCCGCAGGCAGATGTCGCGGTTTTTCCGTCAGGTGGTACCATTATTCCGGAGGTACAGTGACAACGGAGGTATTCCTTGATTCACACTGAGGAAAGGGCTGCGGCTTCTAAGCCTGTGCCTCTGAGGAAAAACCTCAAAATCTCTCGCTATATGCGTCGTATAGACAATGTTTGAGTTGATGAAACTTGATTGTATAGGAATTTCCTTTTTGGACGCAGATGAACGCAGATTTTAAAGATTTTAAATATAAAGAGCTAATAGGATAATTATCTGCGGATATCGGCGAAAATCTGCGTCCTAATTTAAGCCGGCAAGGATAAAAGCACCTGCAAAGGGGTTGAACCACATCTCGTTTAGGGGAAACTAAAAGGGGAGTTTTAGGCCTCTGAGTAAGCCGTTGCCGAGGTTGAGGCGGGTGCTCAGCTCATTGCCGATGGCGTCAAGACCGCTCAAGCTGCCTTTTGTCTGTTCCAGTGGACCTCCGACTTTTGCGGAGATCGCCTTCTTGAGTTCTTTTTCAAGTGCAGCTGCCTGCTTTTGTACTACCTTGTTCGCAGCGGATTTCAGAACGCGATCAAGATCGGAGGTAACTTGAATGTCGTAATCCCCAAGGGTCCCGTTTAAATCTGCGTTGACGGTAAATTGGGATATATTGGACAAAACGGAGGCCATGGCTTGGGCAAAATCGTTGAAATCGGGCGCTTGGAAGAGGTTTTTAAAAACCCGGTTCACCCTTATACAGCTACGCTTTTGGCTGCTGTTCCAGTGCCAGATCCCAAGTACAGGAGAACCCATCCTATTCCAAAGGGAGAAATCCCAAGTCCTATCAGTCCTCCACCTGGGTGTCGGTTTCACCCCCGATCCGCCTCTGTAAAATCCATGTGCAGTATTCACGAACCTGATCTCGTTGAGGTGCGTCCTGGTCATTGGGTAGCCTGCTTTGAGAGGAGAAAACCTTTGAGCAACAGGGCTGCCGCGCAACAGTAGTATTGGGTTTATTGGCAGTGTCGCTAAAGGTCTTTGCTTTGATGTAAATCATTTCGGTGAAGTACGGCTTGAGGGAAAGGTGGTTCACCGCTTTCTGGTTGATTTTGGTATTGTTTTTCGATATAAAGAAAACTAGTTTCGACTAGGTTGGCTACTGAAACATTCTCGCTATAGCGTAATTCATGTTAGGTAAAGGAGGCTTTTTGTCATGG
>DAOVRY010000178.1 GCA_030633645.1 Pseudomonadota bacterium
CGTTTATTGACAAAACCCTATTGACAAGGAAGTTAATAAATGAGAAACTTCCATATAAAATCATTATTCCAACATTCCATTATTCCATTATTCCAGGTGCGAGGCAATACACAACAGCCTCAAAAAATTCCTTTAATTTTAATATGTTGTAGAAATTCCGAGACGTTTAATTATTGCCTTGCAATTTAAAGAAAGGGTTGATAAGGAATGCTGAGTGTTGGTAACAGTAGTCCATAAGAGGGAATAAATATGGGCAGAAAATCAAAGGAAGTGGCCGCAAATAAGCTGAGGGGATGGTGTGACCCAGACTCTCTTGGGGTCGAATCTGCCAAAGACATAAATCTGAAGAAGCAACTGCTGGTTGCCCAGGACAAGGCAGTCAAGGGAATTACGTTTGGGCTCAAGATGCCAGGAAGTGACTATAATCTGTATGTGGCTGGTCCAGACAGAACCGGACTTACCTTTATTGCTAAGACCTATATTGAAAAAGTGGCCAAAAAAGCTCCGCCACCCTCTGACTGGTGCTACGTATATAGCTTTCAGGAACCAGATACGCCGAAATTCCTCAAATTAGAGAAAGGCATGGGCCTGAAATTGAAAAAGGATATAGCTCGATTCCTGGAAGAGATTAAAACAGAGATACAGGATGTTTTTGAAAGCGAGGGCTATAACAAGGAGAAGGAATCTATAACTAAAGCAACGACGACCAAAAGGAATGAATTGATTTCCCAGTTGGAAAAAAAGGTGAACGCAGGGGGCTTTGTCCTCAATATTAGCCAGACCGGGATGATGATCATACCATCAAAGGATGGCAAGCCCATGGATGAAGAGGCTATTGCTGCTCTCCCAGAGGAGGAAAGAAAAAGGCTCCAGGAGGTAAGCCAGGATTTACAGAAAGAGATGAAGGAGGCACTGCGGGGCATCAGAAACCTGGACAGAGAACTGAAAGAGAAAATTAAAGAGCTTGACAACAAGATAGCCCTTTACCGTGTTGGGCATCTGATAGAAGAACTTGAGACAAAATATAAGGATTTCCCAGAGGTATTACATTATCTTAAGGAAATGAAGGATGATATTATCCTGAAAATAGATGATTTCAAACAGAAACAACCAATCACCCCGGGCACCTTTCTTATGCCCCAAATCGAACCAGCATTCGCCCGCTATGAAGTGAACGCCTTGATTGATAACTCCAAATTAAAAGGGGCTCCCGTTATCATCGAAACCAACCCAACCTATCCGAACATCTTTGGCAGGATAGAGAAGCATGCGCAATTTGGTACCCTCTTTACTGATTTTACCATGATAAAACCCGGTGCACTGCATCGTGCAAATGGCGGTTATCTGATTATCAAGGCGATTGATCTCCTGAGAAGCCCAGGATCTTGGACTGCCTTCAAGAGGGCGATAAAAAATAGGGAGATACGGATTGAAGACCTTGCAGAAGAGATCGGATTTATTTCAACAAAGACCTTGAAGCCTATGCCTATTCCTCTGAGCGTCAAGGTTGTCTTGATAGGCGATGCACACATATATCATCTTCTCTATTCCTTTGACAGCGATTTTAAGAAGATGTTCAAGGTCAAGGCTCAGCTTGATGATAATATAAAAAAGTCAAACAAACAGATTAAGAACTATCTTTTCTATATTGCCAAGGTATGTGAAGAAGAGCACCTTCTGGACATTGACAAAAAAGGTCTTGCCAGGATAATCGAGTATGCATCTGAACTGGTGGGAAACCAGCAAAAGATGTCTTTGAAATTGCCGGAAATAAAAGACTTGGTGGTAGAGGCCGACTTCTGGGCCAAGGAACAAGGGAGAACCCTTATCGAATTACGTGATATAGAGAAGGCCATTGATGAGAAGATGGGGAGATCGAATCTTACGGAAATGAAAATTCAGGAAATGATTGAAGACGAGACGCTCCATATCCAGACAAAAGGGAACGTTGTAGGCCAAGTAAACGGTTTATCACTGTATGACCTGGGTGACTATACCTTCGCCAAACCAATAAGGATAACCGCTACCGCCACCCCGGGCAAGGAAGGGCTGGTGGATATTGAGCGGGAGGCCAAAATGAGCGGGAATGTTCATACCAAAGGCATCCTGATCATGGAAAGCTATCTAAAGAATAAATATGCCCTAAACAAACCCCTTGCCCTTTCGGCCAGCGTCACCTTTGAGCAGAGCTATGGAATGGTTGATGGAGACAGTGCCTCGGTTGCCGAGCTCTTTGCCATTCTTTCGTGCCTGTCAAACAAACCTATAAACCAAGGTATTGCCGTTACCGGTTCAGTAAGCCAGTTAGGCGAATGTCAGCCCATCGGTGGCGTTACGAAGAAAATACAGGGTTTCTTTGATGTCTGTAAGATCAGAGGTCTAACTGGAGCCCAAGGTGTTATTATTCCAAAACGAAATATTAACGATTTGATGCTTAAAAAAGAGGTGATCAGCGCAGTAGAAAAGGGTAAATTTCATATCTATGCCATAGAGCATATGGATGAGGGTATTGAGATCCTGACGGGCGTCAAGGCAGGAAGGACGGATAAAAAGGGGAATTACCCAAAAAACACCTTGAATAGTTTGGTCATGCAACGGTTAAAGACAATGAGCGAATCAATCAGAGAGTCGGAACAGAAAACACGGAGAAAGGTGAAGAAAGGGAGGGGTTGAGGGGTCAGAAATTGACCAG
Source organism: Pseudomonadota bacterium (assembly GCA_030633645.1). GTDB lineage: Bacteria > Desulfobacterota > DSM-4660 > Desulfatiglandales > B25-G16 > JADFWK01. The sequence continues at coordinate 2,693 of DAOVRY010000178.1, forward strand.
TTGCCCTCAAGGGATTATGCTCTTTACACCTTGTCGGTTTGAGGCAAAGCTTCGCTAGGCACCATAAAACACAACAAACACGGACATGAACAACGCAGAACTGACACTATTGGTTATTCTATCTGGTTAACAAAGGTTACCATTCTTTTTAGAAGATTCTTGAGTAAGTCCTCTGGCAGCAATCCCACCCTTGATAACCCGGTATAACATCCTCCTGCCATCTTTTCTACCGTGAGCTCCAGGTCTTTATTTTTCTTGTAAATATCCACCATTTCCTTCCGGAAATTCTCTGCTTCCTGTTTAGCCTTGCCACAAAACTCCATCCCTTCAGGGGGTGTGAGGGCACCAGAGTGTTCGAAGCAAAATATCTCCGCTTTAATTTTACAGAGCTTGTCTATGCTCTGTTGAAAATAATCATAATTGGAGCTTCCCATGGGTAGAATCCTCTCTTTTGTCAGGGTGCCAATGCTATCCGATGGAAACAGGATATAGTCTCGAGGGAAAAACAGAGCCAAGCTACACACTGAATGTCCTGGAGTACCAATAACCTGAACCTCTACCCCATCTCCAAGGTTGAGCTCCATGCCATCAAAAAGCATATCATGAACAGGGAACCCCTCCTCAACAAGATCGAGCGGCTCCACCTGGCCAACCAAGTTCCCCTCCTTCAACATCGAATTGTTATGATCCTGTATCGCCTTCAGGGCCTTTTGGTTTTTCAGGATATTGGCCCCAACTTTGGAAACCGCCACCCTAAGCCACGGCCACTGTCGAGTCAGGTATGGTGCCATGCCGAGGTGATCATAATGGGTGTGAAGTATGATTAAATGCCTGATTCTCTCCAAATCTACGTCAAGATCATCAAGCTGACTCAGCACCCCAGGTGCAACATGTGCCATTGCACCACCGACCAGTGCATACGTGTCTCCTCTCAGAAGATAGGTGCAGAGCTCTGAGCGCCCCAAGAATTCAACCTTTTCAGTAACGGTACCCGGTTCCTGTATCCACATAGAATATGAAAGTTATAAGTGAGCTAAAGTGCCTAAAATACCCAAAGTTAACAGGCTGTTACCCAAACCGAAATCCTTTGAGCGGTCATTAAAACGTTTTTTGCCAGGAAACCTTGGCGAAGCGGAAGATAAGCGATGTCAACTGGCTGTGCCCTAAAGCAGGGTAACGTCAAAGGCCA
>DAOVRY010000149.1 GCA_030633645.1 Pseudomonadota bacterium
CATAAGAATTTTCGAAAACGAAGGAACAGAATCGGCAGACTTTTTCTTTGGCCATGAGTGTATTTGAGGAAAAACTCTAGCGAGGGAAGGAACAAGGTGATACACATAACCATCCCTGGAAGGGATAACTATACCATAGAACATCTGATCCTCGACCTGAACGGAACAATTTCGTTGGATGGAAGAATCATAAGGGGTGTCAAGGAAAAACTGGAAAAACTCAGTCAGAAACTGGACATCACGGTTGTGACGGCTGATACCAATAGAAATGCAGCAAGATTGCTGGGAGATTTACCGGTAACCATTTACATAATAAAGGAAACCCAGGAAAACGATCAGAAGCTCGGAGTGGTTTTAGAAAAAGGAAAGAACAGAACCGTAAGCATAGGAAACGGACGGAACGATGTTTCCATGCTGAAGGAATCTGCTATTGGAATTTGTGTACTGGGAGGGGAGGGGGCGTCGCCAGAGGCAATGATGGCGTCTAGTCTGTTAGTGCCGACTATTAATGACGCTCTTGATCTTTTACTGAAACCACACCGGCTGCGGGCTTCACTCAGGAGGTAGTTTAAGAAACTGTTCAATTGTTTGGTATCGTTTGTAAGTGTTGACACAATAGTATATTGGTCAGGGAACGTGTGAATAGTTGTGTCTATGGGGTCATGCCAATTTTCTCAAGGCGATATCTATAAGCCTCAAAGGAGGTGGTCAAATATGTGGGGTTTGGATGAGCCAGGCTAAGACTCCCAGGGCTTCTGGGGCGTAAACCCCACCTATTTGACCACTGCAAGACCCGGTGGAATTTCTTTTAAGATATCGCCTTTCAAAAACAGCCATGACCCCCTTTAGCGCCTGAATGATTATTCGATATTGTTTATGCCAACACTTCTGAACGATACCAATTGTCTAGACTGGCTAAAAACAACAACCAATAAACTAATAAAACAAATAAAACTAATAAAACCCTGAGGTCAAAATGATTTATCTTGATTATAATGCCACGACTCCGATAGCAAAGGAGGTGGCTGAAGCAATGATGCCCTTTATCCTTGAGGATTTTGGGAATCCGAGCAGCGCCCATCCCATGGGGAAAAAGGCAAATGAGGCCTTGGAAACAGCGCGGGGCAAGATATCCACACTGCTTGGGTGCGAGGGAAATGAGATCATCTTTACCAGTTGTGGGACCGAATCGATTAATATGGTTATGAAGTCTCTGGCATGGACCTTGCGGAAAAAAGGCCGCCATATCATTACGACCAAGATCGAGCATCCTGCCATAATCAATACAGCCCTCTTCCTTATGGAGACAGGCTGCGATGTGAGCTTTCTTCCGGTAGACGAATATGGCCAGGTGGATCCAGACGAGGTGAAAAAGGCGATACAAAAGGATACGATCCTCATCACCGTGATGCATGCCAACAATGAAACAGGAACGATCCAACCCCTCGCCGAGATAAGCTCTATTGCCAGAGAGCATGGAATCCTGTTTCATACAGATGCGGCTCAATCCGTTGGCAAAATAGAAACGAAAGTAGATGATCTCGGTGTTGATTTCTTAACTGTTGCCGGCCACAAGATATATGCACCCAAAGGTGTGGGCGCGCTTTATATCAGAAAGGGGGTAGAGATCGAGCCCTTTATGCATGGTGGCGGTCAGGAGATGGGATTACGCTCCGGCACAGAAAATGTAATCCTCAATGTAGGTTTGGGCAGGGCATGTGAGTTGATCCTGGATAGTCTTTCTGACGATATGTCTCGTATAAGGGGACTGAGGGATAGATTACATGATCGGATACGTTCAGCGATCCCTGATGCTGTACTGAACGGACATCCAGAAATGAGACTCCCTAATACGCTGTTCATCTCCTTCCCGGGGATGATTGGAGAAGAGATCCTGAGAGAGATCCCTGACCTGTGCACTTCTACAGGTGCTGCCTGTCATGAGCAATCTGTAACACTCTCTCATGTACTCGGGGCTATGGGTGTTAGTAAACAAGTAGGGATGGGAGCCATAAGGTTGACCCTCGGGAGACCTACTACCGAGGCTGAGGTTGATCAGGCGGCACAGTGGCTTATTGAAGCGGTGAAAAAAAACAGATTTAGGAATTTAGGAATTTAGGGATTGTGAAATTACAAAAACCGTATGAATCGGTGACGGTCAGGGTAATGAAGCCCGTACCTGCCCGCCATCGCTCTCGCTCAGGCGAGGCAGGCGGGTCGGTGAGGGTAACGGTAACGCAGAAAGACGAAAAACGTAGCCCTGGCCCAGATCTGGAAAAACCCGACTCAGCAATGATAAACCAGGATTGGTGATACATCAGAAGCAAGCGTATATTCAAATCACGCTGCACCAGGGGGGGCTTACTTTAGGCACTTCAAATCGAGGAGTTAAGGAGATCCTATGGATATAAAAGCCTCATTAGTCAGTATAGTCGGAAAGGAAAGGGTGTCAAACAGCAATGAGGAGCTTTTTTTCTATTCTCGAGACCCAGGGGCACAGCATCCTCGAACGGTGGACTATGTGGTCATGCCTCAAAGCGTTGAGGAGGTTCAAAAGATCGTGATCTTAGCCAATAAGGCAAAGATCCCGGTTACCCCAATGGGTGGTGGTTTCACGCTATCGGCTCTGGTGGTGCCGAACAAAGGTGGGATTGTCTTGGATATGAAAGGGATGGACCATATTATCGAAGTAAATGAGAGAAGTAGATATGCTGTAGTTGAGGCAGGCGTATCTCAGGCTGCCCTAAAGGCGCACCTTGAAAAGAATTATCCCCATCTTCAACACTCAACCCCGGAGGCGCCTCCAACGGTAACGGTTGTTGGAAATGCCCTCATCCAAGGGCATGGTCACCTCTCGCCACGATACGGGGTGAACTCGGAAATGATAAACGGGATGGAGGTAGTGCTCCCTACTGGTGAGGTGTGCAAGATAGGCTCGTGCTCTGTGAGTCCATACTGGTTTACGAGAGGGCCGCTGCCAGATTTATCAGGCCTCTTTATCGGATGGTTTGGTACAACTGGCGTTGTGACAAAACTTTCCTTAAGGCTCTATCCCAAACCAAAGTTCAGAGAGGTACTTGCTTTTTCAACAGATGATGTAGATCTCATACCTGAGGCCATATTCGGAGTTACCCAACTCGATTTGCTGGAGGATTTCTTTCTTATCATGCAGGAAAAGCCAGATTGGATGAACCATGTGTTTTTTGTGGTCATACTATCTGGGCATTTTGAAGACGAGTTTGAGCTTAAGAAACGGATCCATAAAAACTTCTTTCAGAAATTCAACGGAGGAGGCAAGATACAATTCGTTGAGGATCTCCATCCCGCACTGAGAAAACGATTCCTGGATGTACCTCCTTTGGCTGCTCTGGCTGCAGACTTCAGAAAGGGTGGGGGTTTTGAATATACCGGTGCGATACTGCCCATAGATGCGATTCCAGAGGCATGGAAAAAGGGGATAGAGATCGCCCATAAATACGGCATGCTCTGTTCGTACGTGCACCAGGTTTTAATGGGCCCCAGCGTTATGTTCGGATTCAACTATTCCTTTAATAGGGCTGATGAGGAGGATGTTGAGAAAACAAGAAAGGCCCTGGATGAGTCAAACAGGCTCACCTTTGATTTAGGGGGTATGGTATGGAAGGGCGAGGTAGGAGCACAAAGGTTGGCAATGGAGAGAATGGATCCAAACACTGCTGATCTCATAAAGAAAGTTAAGGGGCTTTTAGATCCAAATGGGATTATGAATCCAGGAAACTGGGAGAAAGATGAGATCGAAAAAGCAACCCCTTGATCGCCATTCTTTCTGACCTCTCTCACCACAAAATACCCGTAATCGGGTAAGTAGATTCATTCTGCTTTATTAGGCTGGATCGCATTTAAACAATACTATATATTTCCGGATAGTTAGAGCACATTTGCGCTTTCTCTCGCAGTGCTGGATTTGCCCGAAAAAGGATTGACGATAAACATATGGGCTGTAGCCTGAGCCGTTGTAGGACTGGCTTCTAATGGGATCCTCTTTGAGGCCAATCTCAATTTCTCGCGTGCCCGTGCTAACCCGACGGGAGTTTTTGATACCCTGGAGCCAGTGTGCTTCCGGCCGGCGCCTTTAAGAACTGATCCCAAAAATATGCTAGGACAATTACCCACTAATCCTCGATAACCATGGTGCCAGCCATCTTATCCCCTAAGCGTATCCCTTTCTCATCGGA
>DAOVRY010000181.1 GCA_030633645.1 Pseudomonadota bacterium
CTCCTTCAACCAATTGGATGGGCATAAAAGGCATGATGAAGGAAAGTTGCGGTGAACACAGGAAGGACAAACAGGTGACCTCTGATGAAGAACTTCTCGAACCAGCCCTTGAGCGGATCCACGTGGAACTGAGAAAAACCACCGTGACACAAGGATTGTCAAAGAAGACTGTTCACAGATTGCTCACACAACATATCCACTCAATCAAGCTCTGCCTCAAACAGGCGTTGGACAAGGGATCTGTTCATAAAGGCAAGGTTGTTCTTTGTTTTGTTATCGATCCAGCAGGTAGGGTCACCAAGATGAGGGTGGTTGAAAGTCAGGTAAAAAACAGGGAGCTTGCGCACTGCATGGTTCAGAAGCTCGGGGCGCTGTTATTCCCCCCTCCAGAAGGCGAGAAAAAGGTAACCGTTACCGCTACCTTTTCCTTTACGTAATAGATTGGCAAATAATAGGGGGATGCTTAAGAACAATAGAAGAGCCTTGATAGCATAAATCCCGGTTTCTTTCAGGGTTGTAAGTTTGGCCTTATGCTATCCCCCTAAATTTGAATGAAGTGATGCATTTTCTATGGCAAAAGCTGCGGGTATGCTCAAGGCGGTGAGCAGAGAGAGATCTTCCTTTCGAAATCCGTATGGCTGGTTGATAGAGTCAACATAGATAACCCCCTTCACTTGTGACCTGCTGATCAAGGGTACACACATTACAGACCGGACTTTCATTATCTCCATACTCTCCGAAAGATTGGCCTTATCTTCACTAAAGGTATCCAACATTACAACCGCTTTACCCTCTCGCATGACTCGCTCCACTATGGTCCTGCTATACGACCGAACTCCGTCACCATTGCTTTTCTTAAGTATGGGTATTAACTCTGAGATTTCTTTTGTCTCACTATCAACTAAGATAAAAGCACCGCGGTCAACTCTTTGGAGAAGATCCAGAAGGTAGTTTAGTATCTTTCCCAAAATCTCGTGTATATTTTCATTTATGTTTATTGACTGCATCAAAGCACTGGATGCCTTATAGATCAATTCCATGTTCTTCTGGGGGGTCATGGGTCTGTCTTGCAGAAAAGCTTCCCCATGTTCGCTGAATCCCTTGGTAAAACCGGTCGTATGCATAGCATCCGGTTTGTCGTCTAAACACACTCTTCCGAGAGCAATCACCGTCTTGCCAATACCAATAGGAATGCCTTCTTGTACCTCAATTTCATGGCCAGGGGGTATCCTTTTGCCATTAACAATAGTGCCGTTCTTACTCTTTAAATCTGTGATAAAGCATTTATTCAGTTTCCAGCGGATTATTAGATGTTTACGAGAAACAGAGCCATCAGCGATCTGAATGTCGTTTTCAGGAGCCCGTCCAATATGGATTGTATCGGCTCTAACCTCTAAGGACTGGACCTTGTCCGCCCCTTTCATGATATAGAGTCTAGGCATAACTTATTTTCCTTGTTAAAACGACCTTGTTCTAGCTTTTATATTTAAGTGTATTTATATATCACGAAAAGGGCGTAAAGGCAATTCCATTCTTGATTGTGGCTGAGGTGTCCTTTGGTCTGACATCGCCCACAACGAGAAATCTTCTGAACAGGCCCTAGAAAAAGCATTTGCTAAGGATTTACTTGCCCTAAAGGGGGAAGTGGTGGTAATCTAATAGGTATGACTACAGCTCAGAACGCTGGTCTTGTGTTATCGTCATTCACGGACCCAGGCGCTAGTGCTCGCCTTGAAAACCCTCAATCGCCAACATTAGCTAGGGATGTAATACAGGGAATCCAGTCAAAATGGCAGATCTAACCTAGACATTTATGAGGAGGAGGCAATGAAGATATTAGCAACCACAATTTCCACCTGTTTGGCACTCTTTCTATTGTGTGGGGGGTGTTCAAAGGAGGAACCACCTCCACCGCCCAAAAAAAAGTTCAAGGTGGTGAAGCCCATTGACAAATCAGAACCTGAAAAGGCCAAGACTAAAGTAGCTGCTGAAGAACAAAAGCCTGAAATTGAGGCAAAAGAGGGGGCAGAAGGAAAGACTGCTGCACTTGAACCAGAGCCATCACGGGCCCCAGAGGCAGATTCCAGCAGAAAGGAACCGGGAGTGGAGGAGTTGGCAGGGTACTATATGGCCAAAAAGGGTGAGAATCTCTCCAGTATAGCAACAAGAGCGGATGTCTACAAAGATTCGTTGAAATGGCCAATTCTTTACCGCCTCAACATGGATAGGCTTAGTACCGTGCCCGAGGCAAAGGATTTTCCGGAAACGGAGCTCCCTGAAGGATTGAGGCTCAAAATTGTCTCCGCTGATGAGAAGAAGGAGAATCTGGAAAAAAGGCTTGATAACCTCTGGGTAGTCAATGTCATCTCCGACACCACGCATAAAGAGATCAATCCTACTGCTATCAGGCTTATGAAAAATGGATACCCTGTCTACATCGCTCGTGCCAGAGTAAAGGGCAAGGACTGGTTGAGACTCCGGGTCGGTTTTTTCAAGTCCAGGACCGAGGCAAATATCGAGGGTAAGAAGATAATGGCTATGGTAAACCTTACTGATTCCTGGGTTGCCAAAGTAGAGGAGAAGGAATTCAAGGAGTTCGGGGGTTATTAGGAATCCGGAACACATACATACCGTTGGTCGGGTATAAGGCAGCGGCATGATTCATATCACTGACACCATTGAAATAGACGAGAACGAAATCCAATACCATTTCATCCGTGCCTCTGGACCGGGTGGGCAAAATGTCAACAAGGTCTCCACTGGGGTGCAGCTCCGTTTCCACGTAGGCAACTCCCCTTCTCTACCCGATGACGTTCGTGAACGTCTGATTCGTTTGGCTGGCAAACGGGTTACTGAAGGCGGCTTATTGATTATCGACGCCCGGCGGTTCCGTACCCAGGAACGGAATCGTCAGGATGCCTTTAGTCGGCTCGTCGGATTGATCCGTAAGGCCGCGGAAAAACCAAAACCTCGCCGCAAAACAAGGCCCACGCTTGCATCAAAGGCACAACGGTTAGAAGCCAAGCGCCACCAGGCAGAGACAAAACGCATACGCCGACCTGTTTCCCGTTCTGAAGCTTAGGGCACCGGAGCAACCAGACCTGTGAACAAGATCTGTTAGACTCAAGGCAAACGGCAAAGCCGGCAGATCCTTAAAGACCAGGGTGCCTCTCAGGCACTGTAAGTATAAGAAATAAGGAGAAGGCCAAAATGATAGGGATTCTTATTAGATGGCTGATCTTGACAGCGGCCATCATGTTCACCTCATACGTTATAGATGGCATACACGTGAAGGGTTTCTTCAGTGCCTTTTTTGCAGCAGCCATCCTGGGTATCTTAAATGCCTTTTTCCGCCCTATATTGATTGTTCTGACACTCCCCATCAATATTTTGACCCTCGGTCTGTTCACCTTTATCATCAATGCCTTGCTGCTCAAGATGGCATCAGGGGTTATTTCAGGCTTTGAGGTATACGGGTTCTGGTCAGCTGTATTTGGTTCCCTGCTTATTAGCGTAGTGAGCTGGGTTTTAAACTCCTTTATTGGTGCACAGGGAAGGGTGGAATATATTGACCTCAAAAAGAAAGGAGACAGGTGGGAGTAGCAGAAAGGCCTATACACTTATCAAGAGAGGTCCCTTGAAGACAAGAAGCTCCGGTGTGCTGTCTCCTCTGAAAAAGTCCCCTGCAAGGGATTAGACTCCCAGTACGGCTTCAACGTTCAGCTAGTTTTCTAGATATGTCAGCAGCTTGGGCAATGATGTTGTCAAAAAGTTCCTGTACCGTGGGGATATCATGGACTAACCCCACACATTGTCCGCACGAAATGACCCCTTGATCCAGGGCCCCTGTGTCGTAC
>DAOVRY010000195.1 GCA_030633645.1 Pseudomonadota bacterium
ACTCTGCCATGGCCAGGATTATCGGGAGAAGTCACTGCATGATGTTCGGTTTTGCCTTTACCTTTAATCGGGCAGACCCTGACATGATGGAAAGAACACGGAAGGCCTTGCAGGAGGTAGCCAAGTTTGCCCTGGCAGCCGGGGGAGTCTTTTGGAAGCCAACCGTAGACGAGCAGAGAATGGCAATTGAGCGGATGGATCCAAATACACGGAGCCTCATGAAGATGATAAAGACCAACTTAGATCCACAGGGAATTATGAATCCTGGAAACTGGGAGATTGCGGAGATGAAACGCTCATAGTTTTTCGGACCACAAGAAGGTATTAAAATAGCCAAGCATTTGAATCAAGCATTGTATATATCAATTACAAATGACAAAGCTCAAATGTCAAATGAATGACAAATGTCAAATGACAGAGGGAATTATGAGGCGAAGCCCAGGAACCAATATTGATATGCTCTTGAATTCTGTCTTCAAAAAATAGATGACAAAAAAGCTCACCTATGCATGGAAAGGGGTTTTGACATTTAAGCATTTGAAATTGATTTGGCATTCTTGCCCTGTTAGATGGCAAACAAAGTAAGAAGTACCACTTTCGTGGTGTAATGAGGTGTCAGGACTTAGATCAAAAATGTAAATCGTTTATCTAACAGGGTGAAGATTTTGACATTTGAACTTATCAAGTGCCATTTGGGCTTGCTAAAAATAAATCAAAATGGGGTTATAGCTGAATAAGGAGGCTATCTTATGATGAGGTATGCGGACATTATCCATAGGTGTTTTCGGTGCGGTTACTGCAAATTTACCAGTGATTATTATGACTTTAACTGCCCGTCCTACCGGAAATTCAGGTTCGAGACCTACGCTCCTGGCGGCAGGATGTGGCTCATACAGGCGTGGCTAAATGATGAGATAAAAAACAGCGAGCGTTTTCAGGAGATCCTCTTTTCCTGCGCCACGTGTGCCAACTGTGTTGAACATTGCGTATTTACCTTCAGTGATGATCTGGTCAATATCTTCATCGCAGCCAGAGAAGAGATGGTGAATAAAGGGATCATACCGCCTGCGGTAAGAGACTACCTGAAAAATATTAACACGAGCGGCAATCCCTATAAAGAGCCAGCCAGCGAGAGGGGAAAATGGGCAGATGGCACCTCTATCCCGGCCTATGATGGGCACGAGTACCTTTTCTATATCGGCTGTGTTGGTTCCTACGATGAAAGGGCGAAAAAGATTGCAAGGGCAGTAGGAAACGTACTCATTAAAGCCGGGGTCTCTCTCGGAATACTCGGTAATAGAGAGACATGTGATGGAAATGAGGTCAGATCCCTTGGTGAGATGGGGTTATTTCAGTTCTTGGCCGAACAGAATATCGCTCTATTCAAGGAGCTCAGAGTAAAAAAGATCATCACGTTAGATCCCCATGCCTTTAACGCCTTTACACAGGATTATCCTGGCCTTGGGGGAGAATTCGAGATTTATCACTATACACAGGTCTTGGCACCCTTGATCCAGTCCAAAACGCTTTCATTAAAAGACTACGCAGCAAAGATAACCTTTCACGATCCCTGCTACTTGGGCAGGCATAATGGTGAGTATGAGGCTCCACGAAAAATCCTGGAATCCATTCCTGGAGTTAACCTGATCGAGATGGATCAAACCAGGGAAAATGCCTTTTGCTGCGGAGGCGGTGGGGGAAATTTCTTTACTGATATTCTGGGCGGAGGTGACGACAGCCCCAATAAAATCCGGGTGCGGCAAGCTCTTGATAGCGGTGCCCGGATCATAGCTGTCGCCTGTCCACAATGCGCCAAGATGTTGGAAGATGCAGTTAAGGCAGAAGAGGTGGGACAAAAGATAGAGGTTCTGGATGTAGCAGAGATAGTTACCAGGGCCCTGGCCTGACCCATGCCTTTCCTTTATCGATTTCCTTATTAACCACCCACTCGTCCCACTTTTTGGGACTCGTTCGAGACACGGAGAACACAAAGGGAGATTTGTTTTTCCCCTTTTCTGCACTCCTCCACCCTGTGGAATTTTACCCCGTTAAATGCAACGCATGGTAATTGATCTTTAGAGGAAAAGCAAAGCAGCGGGCTATTATGACAAACTACCTCACCAGCATTCTATTTAACTGGGTTTACCCCGTTGAATGTGAAACTATTCAACTGGGGCGCAGCCTATTCCTATATCCTTCTCTGTGCTCTCTGTGTCTCTAGCGAAGCGGGCGGTGAGAAAGTGTCAAATTAGATATGATGCACCCTGAAAGAAATGCTAATATAAAAGTGATCTTCGCATTGACGCTCGTTCATTTTACTGGTGACTTTTATTCGTCTTTTATCAACCCTCTCCTTCCTGTATTTGTCGAAAAGTATTTCCTCACCTTGACACAGGTGGGCCTGATCACGGGGATAAGCCGCTTTCTGGCATTCATCGTTCAACCTTCGGTGGGATACCTCGCCGATCGCTACCGAACACGCTTGTTCGTCTTGGGCGGTCCCTTCTTGGCCATAGTCTTTATCTCTCTCGTTGGGGTGGCCCCCATGTATTTGGTGCTCCTGGTTTTCATATGTATAGGATCTATCGGTTCATCCATGTTTCATCCTTCAGTGGCCGGCATGGTATCTACATATTCCGGGCGGCATTTCGGGTTTTCCATGTCAATCTTTAACATGGGCGGAACCCTGGCCTTTGGCGTCGGACCGCTCTTTATTACCTATTTTGTGGGTGCCTACGGTCTGGAGGCATCCCCATTCACTATGATCTTTGGCTTGGCAGTAATGATTCTTCTCTTCAGGATCGTACCTTCTCCACAGGGGGAGGGTTTGAAAGATCTAGGATTTATCCGTTCGATCAAAGAGGTGCTCGGAACAGTATGGAAATCGATTATCCTGATTTGGGTAGTTATGGTTTTGCGCGCCTTTGTCGGTGTATCCTTCAGTACATTTATACCAGTGTTATATGCACAGCAAGGGTATTCCCTGGTCTCTATTGGAGCAGTGCTGTCTCTCTTTGCAGTGGCCGGGGCAATCAGCGGGCTTCTCGCTGGTCACCTTTCAGATAGAATCGGATACAAACCCATTTTTTATTGTGCCCACGCCCTGGCAACGCCTAGCCTGTACCTCCTGCTCTATCTTACGGGCAACTGGGTCTTTTTCAGTGCCTTTCTGGCGGGGTTCTTTTCTATGGCTACCCTGCCCCTGGGTGTGGCAATGGCACAGGAATTGGCTCCCAAGGGAAGATCAATGGTGTCGAGCCTTATGATGGGTCTGGCCTTTGGAACAGGAGGAATGATGGCCCCTCTGACAGGAAAGCTGGCTGATATCTTTTCTATCCACATTATTCTTACCTTCCTTGCGATAATACCGCTCCTGACAATTGCCCTCATCTACCTCCTCCCTGAGAAAAAAGTGAAATATCATGAACCTGTTCTCTGAAACTTCCCCAGCGTGTTCAACTTATAGCCTTTCCTCCTTCCTCCTAACCCTGTAGAGGAGTACATCTATTGTAGCCGTTCACGGGTTCAGAGGTTCAGGGTTCACCGAAAACCCGCCTGCCATGCGAGACCTGAGAATATATGGAAAGAACAGGTTATTGGGGCTGTTCAGGGCATGGTTAAAGAAACAAACCGGTGTTAAGGCACGAGCGGGCAGGCCCGCCCGCCTCGCCT
>DAOVRY010000048.1 GCA_030633645.1 Pseudomonadota bacterium
ACGGTCGGATTGTTAACAAAGGTCTCTGATTTCTTGAGGGCCGAAATTGGCTCAAACGAAAAGATGGAAAACATCATAATTATAACACAACTACCCATGCCTGCTGGAACGTACGCTGCCCAGGCAATAAGTATGCTTTCAGATAACACGGCTGATTGTATCCTGAACGTAAAAGAACCCTCATGGATCGATAGACTCAAAGACTGGATCGGCACTAAGCTGGGAAAGATTGTTAGAAAATAGGATGCCTTCTCATCCGGGGTTTCTCTAATCTGGTCTGAATTATGCTGTCTACGCGAAAATCGACTTGGAGCGGCAGAACTTGCTCCCAAGCGGATTGAGCGGGTAGAGGAAAAGCCTGACCAAAGTTGCTCAGGAAACTCTAGGATTTTATCCCTTGACATCGCCGAAGCCTTTCAATATATTCGGTTTGTCTTGTATACTGTATACAGGACTTAGTTTGCTTCGCTCCCGCCCGCCTCGCCTGAGCGAGAGCGATGGCGGGCAGGCACAATTGGAATGTTGGAACAATGGAATAATGGGCTCGGGGAAACTGGAACAGTGATTATTGGGAAAACCCTGTGGACAAGGAAGCTAATAAGCGAGAGGCTTCCTTATAAAATCATCCCCGGTAACGACGGGGGTTTCCACATTCCAACATTCCATTATTCCATTATTCCATGTGCGAGGCAATACACAACAGCTTCAAAAAACTCTTTTAGTTTTCCTGCTCACGGCGGGATCAAATTTCCGATATATTCAATTATCTTGACTTAAAAAAGGAGGCCAAAGAGATGGGTAAGTTATTGTTTGAATGGGATTATTCATCATACCCAGGGGCACAAAAGTATCCTCACCTATTTAAGCCAATCCAGTTAGGCAATCTCACTATCCCTAACCGGATAAAGTATGCCGCCACTGAAGACAATCTAAACGGCAGAGATGGTTTTGTTACCGATGCAGGCGTTGGCTACTTACGGGAAAGAGCAAAAGGTGTTGTGGGTGGCCTGTGCGTTATGCAGGGTGTGTACATGGATGAGAAACGACAAGGTCAGGGATATGTAGGACAGGCCGCTGCCTGGGATGATAAATTTATCCCTGGCCTAAAAAGGCTCGCTGATGGCATTCATGAACAAAAGGCTATAGCTGGCTGCCAGTTAATGCATTGCGGCCGTGTGGGTGGCATTGAGACCGAGTACTGCCAGGGTCCTTCACCTGTTCCTCAGCGTTTGAGAATCTTCAGGCCAGTCGAAGTGATGACCAAGGCAGACATAAAACAGTGCCTTAAGGAACACATCGAGGCCACCGAACGATTGCTCAAAGCGGGGTTTGACTACGTGGAGATTTCTGGGATTGTCGGTTATCTGCTTTCCAATTTCGTCTCCAGCTATGCTAACAGGCGGACCGATGAGTATGGCGGGGATATACGGGGAAGGATGAGATTTGTTGTGGAATGTATCCAGGAGGTTAAGAAATTATGCGGCGACGTCCCCGTGGGCATCAGGCTTTGTGCAGAAGAACTCCTCGATGACGTGGGCGGAAATACCCCAGAAGAATCGATGATCACCTATGAAATGGCTGAAGAGGCGGGCGCGGATGTCATGAGTGTTACGGCCGGATGGCAGGAGTCGATCTACCCTGTGATCAGCAGAGACATTCCCATGGGCAACTGGCTTCATTTGGCTGAGCGAGCCAAACAGCATCTCAAGATACCTGTGTCTATGGCATACAGGCTTTTTACCCCAGATTTACCGAACAAGGCTATTGGAGAGGGGAAACTGGATATCTGGGAAATGTGTCGACCGATGATTGCTGATCCACTGATGCCCAAAAAGGTCCTGGAAGGCACTGAGGACGAGATAAGGCCTTGCGTTGCATGCAATGTCTGTCTGGCACGGCTTTTCCGCGATGCACCCATGACCTGCTACATCAATCCGGTGTGCGCCCATGAATGGGACCCAAAGTATGAGATCAAAGCGGCGGAGATGGAAAAGAATATTATGATTGTTGGTGCTGGCCCTGCTGGCATGGAGTGTGCCTGGGTTGCTGCAGAGAGAGGCCACGAGGTCCACGTGTACGATAAAAGAGATGAATTGGGTGGATCCATTATCGAGGCTTCTAAGGCACCCTATGGGGACGACGAGCTTTACGGGCACATAACATTTACAAAGGCTAAGGCGGAGAAAGCAGGTGTTGAATTCCATTTAGGCACCGAGGTAACCCCTGAACTAATCGAGGAAGAAATGCCAGACACCGTTGTCTTGGCAACAGGGCCCAAGTACGTGAAAGGCACAGCCCCCGGTTTTGGTCGGGAAAATGTTGTATCCGTATTGGATGTGCTGAATGGGAAAGCCCAGGTTGGCGATAATGTCGTGGTATGGGGAAACCTGAAGCCAGGCATTGGGGTTGCCCTGTTCTTGGCCAAACAGGGGAAAAAGGTCACCATTGTAGGAAAAGAAAAGAAGTTGGGAAAGGATATTAATCCCTCTTTCCTATGGCGATATGTCGGCTATCTCAGGCAAAACAAGGTCACAGCCTATAACGATTGTGATATTGAGGAAATTACCGATGATGGGGTGATTGTTATGACTTACGATGGCTACAGGATCCCGGTCAAGGCAGACACGGTGATTTCTTCAGAGAGAGAGGCAAACACTATCTTGAAGGATGTCGTTCAGGAAAACAGCATCGAACTCTTTGTAATTGGTGACGCACTGGTACCTCGGAATCTATCAAGTGCGGTTCATGATGGTTATCGAATAGGTATTCGGATCTAAAAGGAGGTTAAAAATGGCAGTTGACCCAGAAAAGGAAATAAGCAGCTTGTGGAAGGCCTTGCAAGGTTCACAGGGAGCAACCAGGAGAACGTTTTATCAAATGCGGGAGGCAGCGATTGAGTTTGCAGGCCCTGATGCAGACCCCTTTGATATCGGTGTTAAGGCCTGGGAGATCATTGGTAAAGACACAGGTAAATCCTATCTCCCGCGCATGAATCTGCTTAAGGGCGAAGATGGCCTCATGATGAATGTGGCCAGAGCCTATCAAGGATTGGCGGCAACCAACGGGGCGGTTGTAAAAATTGAAAAGGGTGAAGGCCCCAATGAAATTTTTATTAAATGGGAGCGATGTCCCTGGCCTACCTCTGCTAAGGAATTCGGTGCTTCTATGAAGGAGGATCTTTTAGGCTGCGACAAATATCTTGAAGCATTTCTTGACGAGGTGAATGAGTTCCTGGGCACAAATTTGAAGATAGAAACCCAAAAGGCCATCCCCAGTGGTGATGGAGTCTGTCTCAGGAGACTATACAAATCAGAAGATAAGTAAGAGGAGGAGTACTATGGCTGCTCAGGTAGATCCAGAAAAATGCACGAAGTGTGGAGGAATAACACAACCTCTCTGCGTAGAGGTGTGTCCGGATGAGGCTATCAGGGTTCAGGATGATAGGATTGTGGTCACAGAATTCTTGTGTGAAGACTGCAATGAATGCGGCTACATATGCCCGGATCATGCTATTTCCATTCCACTTGAATTGGTCACTTTTTAATTGCGCTGTGGAGGGAGCCATGAAAGTAAATAAGATAGATCACATATGTATTGCAGTAAAAAACCTGGATGAAGCTCGCAAGATTTGGGAACCCATCCTGGGGAAACCAGAACCTGATGATCCCTATGTTGATGAACCGGAAAAAATCCGGGTGGCACGGTATTGGCTGGGTGAAGTAGGCTTTGAACTAATGGAATCGACTACCCCGGATGGGGATGTAGCCAAATTTATCGACCGGCATGGTGAAGGTATCATGCTTCTCAGTTTCAATGTGGACAACACCAGAGAGGCCATGGATGACCTGAAAGGCAAGGATTATCCCTTTATTGGAGGAGCCAGACCCTTCAGAGATTGTGAATTTGCCTTTATCCATCCCAAGGCAGTTAATGGCGTTCTCCTTGAACTGATCGATTATAAATGGGATGAGTTGAAGAAATAGTTTAACTAGTTGCTTGTTGCTCGTTGCTGGTTACCCGTTTAAATTGAGTTTAAACCAAAAGTTCCATTGGCTTTATTTATTTCATCAGTTGCAGCGGACTAAGCGCTAAACGATTACAATTACCCTGCATATTCTTTGAGTTTATTACGAGTAACAAGGAACCAGCAACAAGTAACAAGTAAAGATCATTCATCTTTGTTGTCTTGCCCCTCTTGCGCCAAACGGAGTTCCAAATCACAGCACAGGCACCGCTTTGCCTCCTTTATTGCCTGATCCTCAGTAAAGCCGAGTTCAACCTCACTGAACCCATCATGTCGTTCTGAAAGGGGTGTAGTAGGCATCTCTTCCCTTTTCAGGTCTGCAAATCCCTCCTCCCGTTTACCGGCATAGGATTCAACGGAAGGCCTCTGGGCAAGGGTTTCCTCGATCAGTCCATCGCCTCCCAAGAATCGATCGATTGAGCTTGCAGCCCTTCGCCCTGCGGCAATCGCATCGATTATGGTACCCGGTGCCTGAGCTACATCACCACCAGCAAAAATACGTGGCATATCTGTCTGCTGGGTTTTCTCATCAATCACCATCAGACCCTTTTCCACCCTTAAAAGTTCTTTATCATCCACAAAGGAAAAATCAGGAGCCTGTCCTATAGCGAGGATAACTTGATCAGCCGCAACTGTTTCCTTTATGGTAGCAAAGGTTGGGCAAAAATTACCTTGGCTATCAAAGACCGATGTACACCTAACAAGCTCTATTCCGGTGATCTTCCCATGATCCTGCAGGATCCTCTGGGGACCCCAGGAGGGCATGATTTTGACACCTTCCTGAATGGCATCCTCAATTTCCCATGGGTTGGCTGGCATCTCCTCCCTACATTCCAAGCAGGCCAGTGTTACCTCTTTGGCCCCAAGACGGAGGGCGCTGAGCGCCACATCGATGGCCACACTCCCACCCCCGACTACCAGTACCTTATCTTTCAGTGCAACCTCTTTACCCTCATTTACTGCACGCAGGAAATCGAGTCCCCAGAACACATCATCAAGGTTGGCCCCTTCCAAGTCTATCTTCTTACTGAGCTGGGCACCCACTGCCAGGAATACGGCTTCGTACCCATCGGCCTCTAGCTGGCTTAAGCTGAAATCTCTTCCCAGCTTCTTTTCAGTCTGTAACTCGACCCCGAGCTCCAGGATCTGTTTGATTTCCTTGTCCACCACCTCCCTGGGCAAACGGTAATCCGGGATACCAAATCGCATCATCCCCCCTGGCTCGGGTCTCTCTTCAAAAACAGTGACCTGATGCCCCTTCTTTCGCAGATAAAAGGCCGCTGTCAGGCCGGCAGGACCGGCCCCGACAATAGCAACCCTGTGGCCTGTATCTTTTGCTACCTCTGATATCCGCTCACCTATATTACCTGCATTATCTGCAACGTATCGCTTGAGGGCACATATGGCGATGGGCTGATTGAAAACATCCCCACGCCTGCACACATCTTCGCAGGGATGGGTACAGACACGGCCCAAAATACCGGGAAACGGCACCTTTTCCCGAATTAAGGCATAGGCCTCATTTACTTTTCCCTCTGCTATAAGCCTTAGGTATCCTGGTATATCTATCCTTGCCGGGCAGGCATCAATACAGGGAGCACCATCTGGAACAAACTCAGGGGGAGACAGTGAGCGGAGCGGTCGTATGATATCAAGGATCCCTATTCCATTCGGACACACCCCCTCACATCTACCGCAGGTAGTACAAGACCATGGAAAGGGGGAGTTGGCGATCTCATCTATTAAGCCAAGCTCTACATGCCTCAAGATCCTCCTGATATTAAACCCATCTACACCGGTGATAGGACACGCAGAGCTACAAAGCCCGCACTGCTCACAGGCCCGAAACATGTTCACATCATCAACAATTTTCTCAGCGAGTCCTGTTATACTGTCCATATGCCCTTATTTTTGATTTACGATTTGCGATTTTTGATTTGCGATTGGTGAACTTGCTTTTTGCTGATTTTCTCGAAGCAACCATAATCGCGACGAGCTCGTTAGCTTCTTTTAATAGAGGTTCAACCAATTCCTTTTCCAACAAACCTCCTTCAATAATCAATTCCATCCAGAAAGCGCTTTCATCCGCCTCTTCTTCAACAATTCCTAATTTAGCTACAAATTCTGCCTTTGACCGTCCTCTGCACCCCGACCGATAATTAGCACCAACAGAAGTACCGGAACGAATGAGCTGCTTACCGATTGATTGCCCTTCGATATTTTTCGGCAATGCATTCACCAGTTTTATTATCCTTAGGGCAAATTGCTTAGTCCTTTTTTTCAACTCTTTTTCATTCATCCATCATCTCTCCTAATCTAAAATCGCAAATCTATCTATCATTAAATGCCAAGTTGTTTCACCATATCTCTCATGGTATTTGCAAATTTTGGTCCATCTGCTGCTGAGCACCAGGCAAGCCATAGGTTATCTGTATTGTATCCCTTCTTGGCAAGCTTTCTCCTGGCTCGTTTGATCCTGGTCTCACAGGCATAGTTGCCCGTTATATAGTGGCATGTAGGAAACTCGCAGCCGACCACCAAGACCCCTGCTGCACCCAGTTC
>DAOVRY010000223.1 GCA_030633645.1 Pseudomonadota bacterium
AAAAAAAGATACCCATACCCAAGAATAGGTGGAGAAATCACCAGAATTATATTTTACAATGACGCGGTGCTCTGATGTGCTGCTAGGGCAGAAGTCAATCCTATGTATTCATCGATTGTGAGGGTTTCGGCCCTTCTTTTGGGGTCGATGAGGCATTTCTTAAGGGCCCGTTCCAGCATTTCTCTTGAAACAGGCGCCAGACCCCTTTCAAGGGAGTTAAGGATTGTCTTTCTCCGGTGACTGAAGGCTGCCTTAACAATCCTCTGGAATAGGAGCTCGTCCTCTGCCTGAGATGGATATGGTTTCTCAAAATCAATCTCTACAACCATAGAGTCTACCTTTGGTTTTGGGTAGAAGGCCTCCCTTTTGACTCTCATAAGTGGGGATACGCGGGCACAGTATTGGGTTATGACACTCAGGGCCCCGTATTGCCTTTTTCTGGGACCGGCAGCCAACCGCTGTGCGAACTCGTATTGAAACATGAGGACTGCAGTTTTGATACAGTTCCTATTGTCCATGAGTTTTTTCAAGAATGGAGATGAGATATTGTAGGGAAGATTGCCTAATATCTTGAGCTTTTGGTTGAACGTATCATAGATCTCCTTTACCTGTAGTTTCAGCATATCCTCAGCAACCAATGTTATTTTTTCCATTTCTTTCAGGGGCAGTCTTTCCTTTAATATCGCTATCAGGAGTGGATCCTTCTCTACCGCTACCACATGAGAAACGTGGGCAAGGATTGGGATCGTTAAGGCCCCGAGACCTGCGCCTACCTCGATAGCCACATCAGTATTAGTGAATCGCGCCTGGGCAATGATCCTATCTGCTATAGAAGGATCTTGCAGAAAGTGCTGCCCGAGCCTCTTGCGCGGTCTAATGCCTGATTTAGCTAACAAAGCTCTAGCGGTGTTCAGGCCTTGATGAGCTTTCTTGATTTGTGCCATGTAATGAAGGCCTTAAAAAAGTAAAGAAAGATAAAATAGGACGGTACAGCCCATATTATGCCTAAGGTGAAGCCTCCCAAAAGGAATGCTACTGCCACCTTTCCACCGGTGCTCAGGATTGCAGTTATCATGTGGAGGAATTCTTCGTTGCGAATTGTCTCTATAACGGGGGATAGGGTTTTTGCATTGTGATCGAATCCCAAGATGAATGAGCCTAAATCGTAAGCATACCTGTAAACAGGATATATGGTAACCGGATTACATATCCAGGTGCCAACTGCTGCGGTTATCTTGCTTGCCCTAAAGGCGAGGGCCAGCGCCACAGCAACAACGGTATGCAAAGGGATAATAGGCAACATGCCGGTAAATATACCAAGTGCCATACCCAGTGCCAATTCATGGGGATCCCCTCTGAGTCTGGTGAGCCTAAGATAGATGTACCGAAGCCTGCGAGTAACTGATTCTTTAACCATTCTTCACGGGTGTCTGTTACGATTTTCACCTTCAGTGAGTTCTGAGGTTTTTTTGAGGCAAAAAACTCAGAAAACTCAAAAAAACCCCGTATCCAAACAGGGCAACACAAGAAAACGTGCCATGCGTCAAAAAGTCTGAGTACCTGTGAACAAGGTGTGCCCTGCTTGGCTCACTTTGTTTACAATATAAGAGACAAAAACAAAGAGCAAGGTATTGCCAAGATAGGCAGGTATATTTACAGCAAGTATCTAAATCCTTCGATTCATAAGTTCGAGGACGAACTTATTTACTCAGGACTTAGTACTGAGTGAGCAAAACCTCGTAATCAAGCCGGCAAAATACGTCACCGTATTTGCGAATCGAAGCACTAAGGTTGATCCAATGGAAATCTTGACCGAGCATCCAAAGTTAGATCATCACCCTCGCCTCTTGTCCACCTGTGATAACCGGCGACAGCGATCATGGCCCCGTTATCGGTACAGAATTCAGGACGGGGAATAAAGAGATCAATTCCCTTTTGAGCCATTACGCCCAGCAGATGAGACCGTAGATAGGTGTTTCTGGCTACTCCTCCTGCGAGCACAACTGTGTTTACGCCGGCGCGAGTAGTAGCAGCAACCAGCTTGTCCACGAGGACATCAACTACCGCAGCCTGAAAGGATGCAGCGATATCTGCTATTTTGATCTCATTTTTTTTTGGTTCGTGATCACACCACTTCCTGAAGTACAGGGCAACAGCAGTCTTGAGACCGCTAAAACTGAAGTCGAGAGAGTCTTTAGATAGGTAGGCCCTCGGAAAGCCAATGGCATCGGGCCTGCCTGCAGCAGCCAATTTCTCGATTAGAGGGCCCCCTGGATACCCTAATTCAAGAAGTTTTGCAATCTTGTCAAATGCCTCTCCTGCCGCATCATCCAGTGTCTGGCCCAGTACCGTGTAGTCCCCGAAATCTCGGACATGGTAGATGTTCGTGTGGCCACCTGATACGGTAAGTGCTATGAAAGGGAAGGGGGGGGATTTCTCTTCTAAGAAGATGGAGAGGATATGCCCTTCCAAATGGTTAATACCGAGGAGTGGAATAGCGTTAGCGTAACTAAAGGCCTTAGCGAAGTAAATTCCAACGAGGAGTGCCCCAACAAGACCAGGGCCGACGGTGACTGCTACTGCATCAATGTCTTTATTGGTCAGGTGGGCTTTTCTGAGAGACTCCCTGACAACAGGAACAATATTGCGGATATGTTCTCGCGAGGCAAGTTCCGGTACTACCCCTCCGTGCTCATGGTGAACGGTAACCTGAGAGTTAACGATATTAGATAACAATCTTTTTCCATCTTGAACTATTGCTGCACACGTGTCATCGCAGGAGGTATCGATACCGAGGATAATCATATCATTCGTTATTCGTTACTCGTTTGTTGTTTGTTCCGGCAACCGACCCGCTCTTATGCATCCCCTCCTAAAACGAGCAACCAGCAACGAGCCAATTACTGTTTTGATTTCTTCCTCTCTTTCAATTGATCTATCCGTTCCACCACCTTTCTGAGATGTTTAGCCATCTGTCCTGCCCTCTGATAGCGCTTATGAACATCCTTTATTAGAGCCTTATCGAGTATCTTTTCTACAACCGGTGGTATTCTTGGATTAATCTCTCTTACGGAGGGGTGCCGTTCATGGGAGATTTGATACAGAAGTGCTGTTACATCCTCGGAAAAGAAGGGCTTTTGTCCAGCCAGCATCTCATACATCACTATTCCCAGTGAGAATATATCGGAACGCCCATCCACCTTTTTCCCATTCACCTGCTCGGGAGACATGTATGACGGAGATCCTCTGGATAGACGAACTTGTATTCCCGCTCCAGGAGTGTTTGCTGTGTGAGGGGGCTAACTTCGTACTTGCGGTCCTCGTTGATGAAAGAAAGCGTGATCACCTGTCCAAAGCTGCCATCCTCTCCCTGGCTGACCAGCTTAACGACGCGCGTGTTCTTCACCGACAGATCGTATTCGTCTTTAACTACCTGGCACTGTAGT
>DAOVRY010000189.1 GCA_030633645.1 Pseudomonadota bacterium
ATAAGGGCGTCTGAGCAGGGTTCTAGTAAAAAGCATGCGTGAAAGAAACATCTCCTGTGGGCCAGGTGCAGTACGGCCTTTGCAAGAGCATTTTATGGATCGCCAGAGAAAACTGATGGATTGTATCCTCCCTCACCTTGAGCACGGAACCCCCTTCCAGGATTTCATAAATGAGGGCTCCTGCAATTTTTACGGTGCCCCTGTAGCCATAATAGTAACCATCGACCAGGCCTTTTCAAAGTCAAGATTGGTTGATGTGGGTATTGCCGTAGGCTACATGGTGCTCGCAGCCCATAATATGGGTTTAGGAACCTGCCCGATAGGCCTGATAAGCGCTTTTGATGAGGAAATCAGAGAGATGTTAAATATCTCGCAGGAAAAGGATGTTGTTATGGGTGTAGCTGTTGGATATCCTGATCCAGATTCCCCCATTAACCTGGCAAGCTCCGATCGCGCACCCCTGCAAGAAGTAGTGCGGTTCTATTGATTGATAAGCGCCTTGATATTGCTCTTCAATTTCTCCAATCCTGCCCTTTCAAATGCAGTCTTTCCAAAGGCTCTTTTGAAATCTGGCTCCTTCATTCTCATTATGGTGTCCGCAGGTGGCATTGAGACAATAGGAGCATCTTGCTTATTGAAAGGGCAAACCTCCTGACACACATCACAGCCAAAAAAGGTATTTCCCATTTTTTTTGCCATCTTTCTATCAATATCATGCTTCGCCTCAATGGTCAGATAGGAGAGACATTGAGAAACATCAATACAGAACGGGGCATTCAGGGCCCCAGTGGGGCAGGTATCAATACATCTGGTGCATGAACCGCACCGGCTTTCCATCTCCCTAACAGAGGCAATAGAGAATTGGCCTGTAGTCAAGATCTCAATGAGAAAGCAATATGACCCGTAACCTGGAACAATGAGCATATTGTTTTTGCCGAAAAAACCGATTCCACTGGTTACTGCAAAGCTCCGTTCAAGAATGGGGGCTGAATCAACACATACTCTGCTGTTGCTTTCAGGAAACATCTCTTTAATAAAGGTGCACAGTTGGCTTCCCAATCTCCTCAGTCGGAGATGGTAATCCTCTTGTTCAGGCGTGCTGTATCTCGAGGCATTGTATCCGTCAGAGGTCGATGGCTTGCTTGCAGGATATGGATATGCAAGAGAGATTATTGTGTGTAACCCATCAAGGAGTCTCCTCGGGTCTTTCCGCAGACCTGTATTCCTCTTGAGATACATCATATCTCCTATTTCAGCATGTTCAAGCCAGCGAAGGAAATAGTCAAAGTGAGCGGGTGTCTGTGGTTTAGAAAAACCTGCAGCAATAAAGCCAAGTTCTTTGGCCCTGTCTATGAAGGCTTGGTTAATCATAGCAACCTATTCTTTAAGTGCCCATAGTATCTCACAACCTGTAACCACATTTGTTGCCGATTACTGCCCACTGCTAACTTGATTTGTCCAGCCTCTCAAGGAAATCCTTTACCCACGGCGGATTATATATTATGACATAGGCAAGAAAAAATGAGGTCAGGGGCAAAAAGAAAATAACCAGGTCGACTAAGATGACACCTAATGCTAATAAAAGGCGTTTTTGCAGACTCATATTATATATTTACCATAATCTGTATCTTGGATCAAATTGGGTGCAAAATGGTTTGAATAAACGAATGAACTTGACTAATAGAAATTGTCTTTGATAGGAATAATGCATGAACATTCTTGATTTCATTATTGCTGGGCTGACAGCTTTTTTTGTCATTAGGGGTATTTTCAGGGGCTTTTTCAGGGAGATATCCTCCCTTGCTGGTATCATTTTTGGATTTCTTATTGCCAACCATTACCATCCGCAAATGACCACGCTTATCAGGCCTTACATCCCTTTGGAGAAATCCCTTTCTCTTATCAGCTTTATCATTTTATTCTTTTTAGTATTTTTTTTCTTTAGTCTGCTCGGCATCCTCTTGCACTATCTCTTTAAAAGCCTCCTTATTGGTTGGTTTGACAAGAGCCTGGGTATTGGTCTTGCCCTGGTTAAGGGGATTTTCATCTCTTATCTTCTTATTGTACTCCTCACTTTTTTTATGCCCTCCAAGAGCCCCCTCATAACCCAATCAAAGATGGCTCCCTTAGTAAAGGCCAGTTTTGAATCAATGCGCAGGCTTATATCACCAAGTCTTTACCAGACGTGGAAGAAGAAGATATCCCAGGAGTCGAAAAAGGTGGGTAAGGCGATCTCTGATAGCAAGGAGGCAGTCAAAGAACTCCCGGAAATTCTTCCAGATAGAAAGGAATAAGGTGCATCCCAGTTCAAAGCGCTTGGAGTGTGCTAAAGTTACAACACCCCTTAAACTTTAGGCACTTCGAATTTTAGGCACTTTAGTCACTGTTTTGTGCACTGCCAGAGGTAGTGATCTATGCCCCTTGACTGAGAGGACTAATAGTGGCAGATGCCGGAGTTGATAGAGTCATTATTACCGACGTTACCCTAAGAGAGTATGGCCAGAATATTCCATCGAACTACCTGCATATCTTTACCCCAGAGATCAGGACAAAAATAGCTTTGAGTCTTATTGATGCAGGTTTTACCAATATCGAAGTCCTTTCACGTGTTAATCCGCAGGTAGCCCCTGCCATGAACAAAGAGGCGATAAAAAAGATTGCAAAAGACCTTGGCAGGGTCAATGGTGTAAATCTTATTACTCTCGTTCCCAATGACGCTGGATACAAAGGTTTTCTGTCAGCCGGCCTTGGCCCTGATGGCTATAACCACACCATGGGTATATTCTTTTCCGCCGTTGAAGCTCATAATCTGGCCAATTTAGGGAAGCCCATAAAGGAAACAATCGAGGAATATAAAATAATTCTGAGAGATGCCTCTTCTCGAGGCATGAGAGTTATTGGTTACATCTCAGCAGCATTCGGATATATTGACCCGGAAAACGGGGTCCTCTATAGACCAAATATCGATGAAATAAATGCCTACATAGACCTCCTCATTGACCGTGGTGTTGATGCAGTGACCCTCTCGGACCTCCAGGGAATAGCAAATGAGAAAGAAACAAGGCAGTTTTTGGAAACTATCCTCGATAGAAGAAAGGGAAGAAACTTAGATAGGTTAGGTTACCACCCTCACAATGTGGCTGGCGACCAGGCAATTGCCAACAGCAAAATAGTCTATGATTTAGGCATCAGACGATTCGATTCATCCCTTGGCGGAACCGGCGGCTGCGTCACCGGCGCCCCTGGCAATCAGCCAACCGAGAAACTTGTTCTCTCTTTACATTCATTGGGAGTTAAGACCGGACTTGATGAAAAAAGGGTCTTCTCCCTGGCTCAAAAGGTCCAAAGAGAGTTATATAGTAAAATTCCTCTCCCAATGGGTAAAGAAGAAAAGATATAGTCCTTTTCCTTTCGTCATTTCATCTCCATCCTATTCCTACATTTCCGTATACCGACATCAGTCTCTAGCCCTTTATCTACATAATATACATCGTATCTACCCTGTCCTGCTGTTTTAGAAATTTAATTTGTTCATCTATTGTGGAAAACCTGGAAAGGTCCAGTTCCTCAAACTCATCAGGGCTGGTATTCGTTTTTCTCATAACATTTTGAACAATATCCTCTAATTGTTCTTTTGAGATATCAGGAACTCTGGTGATAGAGCTCTTCTGCGGTACATCGCTTATGATCTTGAAATTATAACTCACCATTTCCAACATTCCATTGGTTTTTTCTTTTGCTAATATTCGATATTCAAAATGCTCACGACGCCCGGCTATAGGACGAAAATAA
>DAOVRY010000179.1 GCA_030633645.1 Pseudomonadota bacterium
TCCGGCCGGCGGGGGATATCAAGGAATCAGTCCCACGATTCTTCTGGCTCACAAAGATGCCAATATCGCTGTTGGCGGTGGTGGCATTGTGGGGGGCATGAGCCCTAAGGGTTACTTTGACGAAGAAGGTGCTGAAGCACTTATTGAGGCTACGCGACATTTCAAGCAGGTGCCCCCGGGCAGCGTTCCCATCCATTACAATGAAACAGGCTTCTTTAAGGAGGTCTATGATACCGAGTTCGGTGTCCTTGACGCTCTGAAGAAATATATGGATATGGTCCCCGCATATGACCCTGAATTCTTCCGAGTAGACAAACCAAAAGATCCCCAGCTTCCAGGAGAGGATATCAACGCTATTGTGGCCTTTAACCAGAAGAGAAGTTATAACTTTGACGAAATGGTGGCACGAATTTTCGATAACAGCGAACACATGGAGTTCAGGCCCGACTATGGCCCGGAGGTATACACCGGACTGGCCAAGATCAACGGTTTTCTACTCGGCTTTATCGGGAACCGCCAAGGATTCCTTGGCCAAAACTATCCTGAATACGCACCTTACCCCGGTATTGGTGGCAAGCTTTACCGTCAGGGGTTGATTAAGATGAATGAGTTCGTCACCTTATGCGGGCGGGATCGGGTTCCCATTGTCTGGTTTCAGGATACCTCTGGCATTGACGTAGGAGATATTGCAGAGAAGGCTGAGCTTCTCGGCCTCGGACAGTCTCTGATATACTCCATTGAGCAGACCGATGTACCCCAGATCTGTATTGTTGTGAGAAAAGGAACTGCTGCTGCCCATTACATCATGGGAGGACCTACAGCCAACAACCACAATGCGTTTACCTTGGGGACCCCAACAACCGAAATCTATGTCATGCACGGCGAGACCGCTGCTGCTGCTTCATTTTCCAGGAGATTGGTCAAAGAAAAGGATGCTGAGCATTCACTTCAGCCAGTTATTGACAAGATGAATGCTCTGGCACAAGAGTACTATGATAAGTCCAGACCCATTTACTGCGCCAATAGGGGCTATGTGGACGAGATTATCTCTTTGCCGGATATGAGAAAATATATCGCTGCCTTTGCAGGCTGCGCTTACCAAAACCCAATATCCATCTGCCCACACCACCACATGATGATCCCAAGAATCATCAAGGGTTAAGGAAAAGGGGTTGGTCCCGCACTGTTAACAGGCTGTTGCAGAAATCCCTTTTCGCTTGGTCTAAAACGTTTTTTGATAAATCTAGGGCTCGCTCCAGGCGATGTCAAAACTCGCCTTTAGGGCTCAAACAGTTGACATCGCTTATCTTCCGCTTCGCCAAGATTTGTTAGCAAAAAACGTTTTAATGACCGCTCAAAGGGATTTCCGTTTGGGCAACAGCCTGTTAACCGGTAACCTAAAACCAACAGATACTAGAAACACAAGTGCAAAGGTCCTCAGCTTTTGAGCTTATTTCTCCATTTGAACCGAAAGGTGATCAACAGCACGCCATTGATGCCCTTTCTGAAGGGGTAGAACGAGGGCTCAGGCATCAGGTATTGCTTGGTGTAACAGGCTCCGGAAAGACCTTTACCATAGCCAATGCCGTGGCAAATGTCCAAAAACCCACCCTCATTATCGCTCCCAACAAAACCTTAGCTGCCCAGCTTTTTGGGGAGTTCAAAAGGCTTTTCCCAAACAATGCGGTTGAGTATTTTGTGAGCTATTATGATTACTATCAACCTGAGGCCTATGTCCCGCAAACCGATACCTATATCCAGAAGGATGCATCTATCAATGAGCAGATCGACAAGATGAGACATTCGGCAACAAGATCACTTCTGGACAGGGATGATGTTCTTATTGTAGCAAGTGTGTCGTGTATTTATGGGCTTGGCTCTCCAGAGGCCTACCACGGCATGCTCCTTTACGTAGAAAAAGGTGATTCAATAAGCCGAGAGGATGTGCTCAAAAAATTGGTGGAAATCCATTACGAGAGGAGCGACTATGACTTTCATCGCTCATCTTTCAGGGCCAGAGGTGATGTGGTAGATATCTATCCGGCATACGAGGATTACTCATCGATCAGGCTTACCTTTTTCGGCGACTGTGTTGAATCTATTCAGGAGATTGACCCACTCACCGGTCGGGTGATACAAGGGCTCAACCGGATGGCTATCTATCCGGCCAGCCATTATGTGACCACTGTGCCAAAGAGGCAAGAGGCAATCGTGAACATCAGAGAAGAGCTGGCAGATAGGATTGACTATTTTAAGTCACAAAAAAAATGGATCGAGGCACAAAGAATCGAGGAGAGGACCCTTTTTGATTTGGAGATGATTGAGGAGATGGGTTACTGTCATGGCATCGAGAACTACTCCAGACACCTAACAGGCAGGGAACCCGGCGAACCACCCCCGACACTTCTTGATTACTTCCCCGACAATTCTCTGATTGTTTTGGATGAGAGCCATATCACAGTTCCTCAGCTGGGAGGTATGTATAGGGGTGATAGATCGAGGAAAGAGACATTGGTTGAATTTGGTTTTCGCCTTCCGTCGGCCCTAGACAACAGACCACTGAAATTCGAAGAGTTTGAATCTCGGATCATCCAGATAATCTATGTCTCTGCAACACCTGGTCCATATGAACTCAAAAAGGCAACACATGTAGTCGAACAGATCGTTAGACCGACAGGACTCATAGACCCGGAGATCATTGTCAGGCCAGCAACTAGCCAGGTAGATGATCTCTTGGCCTCCATCAGGGAAGTTATACGCGATGGTCAGCGTATTCTGGTTACGACGCTCACCAAGGCAATGGCTGAAGACCTAACTGAATACTTTGTTGAATTAGGAATCAAGGCGAGGTATCTCCATTCTGACATAACTACCATTGAACGCACAGAGATTATTAGAGACCTTAGGCTTGGAACCTTTGATGTTCTTATTGGAATCAATCTTTTAAGAGAGGGGCTCGATCTACCAGAGGTCTCGCTCGTGGCTATTTTGGATGCAGATAAAGAGGGTTTTTTGCGATCGGAAAGGTCTCTTATCCAGACCTGTGGCCGGGCTGCCAGAAATGTGGATGGCAGAGTCATTTTTTATGGAGATGAGATTACATCTTCAATGAAAGAGGCGCTTAACGAGACTACCAGGCGGCGCAGTTTACAGAAGAGATACAACGAATTACACAGGATCACGCCAAAATCCATTAAGAAAGATATTTCCGACATCCTGGGTTCTATTTATGAAGCAGATTATGCGCCTATTCCCTCTGTGTCAGAACCAGAGGAGGAATATCTTTCTCTGGACCGTTTGCGTAAGGACATAAAGTCCCTCAAAAAGGAGATGCATCGTGCAGCCAAGAGGCTGGATTTTGAGGAGGCAGCCCGACTCAGGAATCGGATATCTAGTTTGGAAAACAAGGAACTGGCTTATAAAAACTCACCGCAGTTTTAAACCCATTATCTTTTCCAGGGTCCATTGATCTTCATCTTGGTCGTACTTAATAAGATAGACCTTATTGTCGTTGGCTAATATCTTGAAGAAACTGTTGTTTGGCCCGTACCATCGGTCGATAATCTCTTCTACCATCAACTCTCGCCCTAGAAGGGTAAAGCTAATTGGCCGCTCATCAGCCTTGTACCCTGAATAACAGCTGACGTGGATAACCTTTAAACGTGAATCGATTTTCATTAAGATCAAATTATTGTTGTTTGATTGTTACTATTCAGCAAATGACCCCGGCGCTTCGCTTCAGGGTTATACATGAAAGAAACTCTAATTTATCTTCCTTAATGTATTAGACAGGATAAACAGGCCTGCCCTGGCGCGACATAATTGGTACAGGATGCTATTGCTTTCCTTGTATCCAAGCGAAAGCAA
>DAOVRY010000208.1 GCA_030633645.1 Pseudomonadota bacterium
TAGACGGCTAGAGATCGAACGTAAACGACTACTCACTATGGTTCATGCCAACACTTTTGAACGTTACTAATGCACTACCTGATACGGTTAATCAGCCAGCTCAAGGATCAGGAGGTCTTCCCAAGGATCTGATTTTTTCACCACCACCCTAATCTCCTCCCCTAGTGACAAGTCATGCCGATTTACTGTTGGGAGTTCAGCCACGAAAAGAAAATCAGTCAGTATTATCAAATACTTGTTTCTGAGCTTTTGAAAAACAAGAGCAGTGAAACGATCATCTTTTCGTGTGGCAAGATGTTTCAGTATCCAATATCTGATCTGATTTCTCTTCATTTTTTCAATATCTCTTAATGTCTGCTGTATCACCAGGTTCAAATCCTTAAGCCGCGATTGAGTGTATGGGGGGCTTTTCTCGAGCAAAGCAGCATGGATTTGTCTCTGCATAACAAGGTCTAAGTATCTTCTCAACGGGGAGGTAGCATTCGTGTAAACATCAACACCTAGACCGCTATGTGGTTGGGATGTGGTATAGATCAAAAGGGGTTGGAGTTTTCGCCTCTGTTGAAATACATAATAGGTATAGTTGGATTTATCAATGAATAATCTCTCCTGAGGAGGCTCCTGACTCCTGTAGAGGAGCGGCAGTTCTATGTCAGCGGCAAATCTTGCTGCTAGCCAGTTGTAGAGAATCATGCATTCTGAGACTATCGTTCTAGCAGGTGTGTCCTGTTCTACAAGTTCTATCTGCACATCTGCATTGTCTTCAAGCTCAAAATGGATTTCTGGCAAGGGAATAACTAAGGCACCAGCAGCAACCCTGTTTTGCCTGAGTGCCTGAGTCAATTTATAGAGGGCTGAAAAAACTGGCTCCTCACTACCTAGTGCATTCACCTGATCATAGGTAAGCTGCTCTTGAATTCTTACAATGGAGGACACAAACCGATAATCCTTCAGGTTCCACTCCCCATCAAAGCCCGCTAAAAGGGATATGGTTAACCTGTTAGAACCTTTTACCAGACTCAATGCATTGTTAGAAAGGGTTGCAGGAAACATAGGGACCCGCGTTGCCGGAAGATAGATGGAGCTTGCCCTCGTTGAAGCCTCCCTATCTAAATGCCCATCGATCTGGATAAAGGGTGTTAAATCGGTAATATGCACACCGAGCCTATAGCCCCCCTCGAGAGGTTCCAGGCTCAATGCATCATCAAAGTCCCTGGTAAGTGGTCCATCAATGGTAAAGGCAGAAAGATCTGTCAGGTCTTCCCGGTCTGAGTGGTCCATCGCTTTCCTGGCTACATCGTCTGCCTCTCTGAGAGTGTACTCACTGAAATCGATCCTTGTTTTGAACCTGTGAAGATCGAGGTTCTCGTCTTCATTCCATACCCTCAGTTTTACTAAGAGGTGGCGCGCTCGATCTATATCTTTAATTCCAGAACGGGAAAACATCTCTTTGCCCAGCCTAAAATCCGGGGCATCTTTTCCATAAAGGGCAAGCTGAACCATTGTTTCAATAATCTTTTCCTTGAGAGGGGGATCCTGAGGATTCCTATTATTGATCAGGTCCTTGAGCCAGGTTGCCCCTTCAGTAATCTCCCTTTCTCTTAGTTCAGCTACTTCTCTCGCAGTCCTGATCTGTTCCACCTTATCCGGGCTGTTGGGGATGAAATAGTCATCTCTCATCTTGAAATAGACTCTGTCAAAGAAAAGAGCCCTCACCAGAGCGGATATGTGATCATCAGTAACGGATTCACCAAAGACGAGCTGAGCAAGGTACTTGTAAGTAAACGCCTCATTTTCCTCATGGGTGAGCTGCCACAGATCCTGAACAGAAACCTGGGTCATATAATCCGTGCGCCTCTTCTCAATTTCTTTTAACTCTCTGAGCAATTCCTCCCGTGACTTGGAAATATCCAAGGTGGTAGATGAAAGCAGCAGGGTCCTTTTGGGGGAAATACTCACCTCATGATTAGACAGGGTGAGGAGCTGTAGCTTGCTCCCCCTATCCTTCACACAGACCGATAGCATGATTTTCTTCTGATCGATATATTCAGCAATCTTGCCCTCAGCCATAAAAAATCCGGGGCCTCCGGTAAAAGGGTTTACTCCCCAGGAGAGATACTACTTTGTGAAACGTTCTATCTTCTTTGCTTAGGGGAGGAGAAGAAAGAGATGATAGCCAAAATGATGATAACAAAACCCAAAACTGTATAGGTCACGGTGCCTAGGGTAGAGCCTTTAACAATATCAAGTAATAATTGTCTATTATAAAAATACCCGAGGTAAAAAACAAAAAGGAATGACACGGCAAGTCCTAGTTGTATCCGAGTTAGCAGAAGACATAGAGAGATGATAGCAACATAAGAAATAACCAGATAGAGAGGAATACCGATTTCCATGGTAGATAATATGTCTGCTGGACCCATGCTTATCTCCTCATCACTGCTTTCGATGTTCCCTCAGGAAGGTGTAGGTGACAGGCCTTTTTCCAGGCCAGCCCTTTTTCTTTTCCTGCCCTTTCTCACCTCTTCCTTCCACCCAACCCTTTTCTTTGCCTTGTTTCGCCGTTTGAAATCAGGGTCTCTTTCCACCCTCAAGATAAAGGAGCCTGGCTCAATCTCTCTTTTTTTCTCTATCGGTTTTTCTTTGCGAGGTAAGTCCTTGGGCAATGGTGGCCCACTGATAAACTGTACTGGGATCTCATCTGCCAGATACAGAGAGTCGCCAAATGGATAGAACCTTATCCCGTTCTCATGGGCTGCTCCTGCCCTTATCTCCAATAGAACTGGATTTTGATCTAAGCGGTGTGCAATACGGGTAGCAAGATCCCTATTTGTTGCCAATAGCACGTGATCTTTTGATCCTGGCAATAGACCAGCCTTAAGAACAAAGGGATATGTCTTTTTTTTTACTCCTTTGAAAAGGATTCTTGGGGGAGGAACAGGATTTTGCCCTTTGCTTTTCAGGCAAACCTTCCACTGAGAAGATCTGATGTTTTTCTCGTCAATCTCAAAAACACCATCTCTATCATGCAAGAGCACCTCTCTTATATGGGATTCGCGAACATATTTCGTACCGGGTTCTTCATTGATGGCCTTGAGAAGCTCCTTGATGGTTATGTATCCTTCTTTATCAGGCACAAGGCCAAATTCATCCGGCCTTGTTACTAACATGTAGCTCATCAAGTGGCTCAGATTACCTACCTTTCTTATGTTCTTCTTAACCACGCTGTTCCCCTGTTAGCAGTACAATTCCACCTTGTTCAACTGTTGTAATACAAATTCCCTGATCTCGGTAGGTTCGGGCAAGGGATATTTGAGGTTTCCCTTAGAGAAAAAGTCAACCAGTATCTCCTCTTCAGCACCTCCACATGAACACCGTGAGGGCTTTTCTTTGACAGAACAAACCCGTGTCTTAAAACACTCTTTACATCGTAAGACCCTCTTGCTGCCAGACCTTTTTCCCCTCTTGGCAACAGGATGCCCATCTATTTCTATTATATCCATAGAAAAATCCACTACCGGCGCAGCGCTTATTGCAGTTCCAACACCATAGGCATCTGCAAGCACATTGTACCGTTCAATGTCCCTTTCA
>DAOVRY010000047.1 GCA_030633645.1 Pseudomonadota bacterium
ACAGTGTAAACCCCACATATTTGGCCACTGGAAGACCCGGTGGAATTTTTTTTGAGATATCGCCTTTCAAAAACAGCCATGACCTCCTTTAGAACGTGAAGGGTTACTCACTATGGTTCATGCCAACACTTTTGAACGATACCAACGTTTTAATGACCGCTCAAAGGGATTTCTGTTTGGGCAACAGCCCGAGGAGAGTTGACATTCGGTGGAGGAGATCTCATAATACCCCCTATGGGTGGAAGATACGGAAAGTATGGTGAAGTAAAACGACTTGCCAGGCTTCGCAAGGGCAGGAAAGACGCCCGGGACGCGAAAAAGGGACCTCAATTCGGAAGGGATCACACGAGAAAGGAAAGATCACTGCGAAAGCGGTTTTGTAACCTTACACCCAAGGACTAAAGCAAGGAGCACGAGGCATCATGGAGACGGTAACAATCGATGGCGTAACCCTACATCTTTGTCAGCCAGATGAGCTGCCCATGGATTGGGTAGGCCAACAGGAGTTAGTAACCCAGATAATGGCAGCATGGTTGGTAATGGGTTCAGGCGATTTCCCTTTAAATCCACGGCTGATAGGCAAGCCCGGGGTAGGAAAGACTACCTTAGCCTACTATGCAGCCAAAAGTCTGAATCGGCCTGTGTATCTCTTTCAAGCCACAATAGACACGAGGCCCGAGGATCTAATCGTTACCCCTGTTATTAGCGACCAGGGTAAGATAAAATATATGGCAAGCTCTATCGTTACCGCCATGATCAAGGGAGGGACAGCGGTTATTGATGAGGGAAACAGGATGAGTGAAAAGAGTTGGGCGTCCCTGGCACCCCTAATGGACAACCGTCGTTATGTAGAGTCAATTGCAGCAGGCATAAAGATTAAGGCGCATCCTGATTTTCGGCTCTGTACCACAATGAACGATGACGCCAGCACCTTTGATCTTCCCGAATATATACATTCCAGACTCCAGCCCCAGATTTTGATTGATTTTCCTGACAGAGAAGAAGAGAGGCTGATCCTGTCTGCCAATCTTCCCTTTGCTGATGACCAGATCCTGGACTATGTTGTCAATTTTCTTCAGATAGCCCACGAGGCGGATGAGAGATATACAGTCAGGGATGGAATTAATGTTGCCAGATATGCCTTGAAGAGATTGAGCATTGATAACTCAAAGAAAGGCAAAGGGATGGTAAAGGAGAGGATAGCGACAGCACTTAAAGAAGCGGCCTCCATGATTCTGGATGATGTTGCTGCCGGATATTTTGACTATTATGGGAACACAAGAACAATTTGAATGGAAAAATGTCAGGCTTGTACCTATTCTGCACAACAGGGTCGAGTTTGCCCTTGAGGTTAGACATCAAGTTGCCTCCTTCAGACCAGAGATCGTGGCGATTGAATATCCACCCACCATTGGCAATAAGATATTGGAGGGCATTAAACGACTCCCCCTCCTTTCTGTCGTCTACTATGAGGAGAATGATCACACGTTTGTCTACCTTCCCATCCAGCCAACTGATGGTCAGATAGAAGCGGTGCGGTTGGCACTTTCCCAGAATCTGCCCATCCATTTCATAGACAGGGATACTGAGGGATACCCCATAGATCGGACACCTATGCCAGATCCTTACTCGATAAAGAGGATAGGTTACTGGCCGTACTGTCAAAGCTTCCTGAATGCCCATCCCACACCTCTCAATAACCCTCAAGATAGACTGCGGGAGAGGGCCATGGCCTATCATCTACAGCAACTGAATAGTGAGGGCAAGAGGGTGCTTTTTGTTGGTGGCCTGGCTCATTTTCCGGGTCTCCTAACGTATCTTGATGAGCCCCAGGTAGAGGTCATCGGCAGAAAGAGCAGAGATGCCGTTATGCTTGCCCATCTGCATAGCGAATCGAGCAGAGAGATCATGACAGAGTTCCCCTTTTTTGCCGCCCTTTATGAGAGATTTAGAACTGATGCCCATATGCCTGAACCTGACAGATTGGAGGCCATTGATGGGTTGATAGAAAAGGCAAGAAGAAATCATTTGAAGAAGGACAAGGAAGAAGTGAGCCTAAGCCAGCTCAGGGTTTTCAATAAATTTGTTACAAACTATGCCCTTCTGAGTGGGTTTCTAACGCCTGATTTATACCAGTTGCTGGTAGCTGCCAGGGGTTCGGTGGATGATAACTTCGCGTACGAGGTCTGGGACTTGGCGACAGAGTATCCCTGGCAGACAGAATCACCCGGACTGCCAGTCCTTCGCCTCAAAGGTAAGGATTTGTTCCTTGATCAGAAAAGAATCAGATTTCATCGGCATTTCAGGACGTTACGAAAAAGGCTGGTATCAGTACCCATAAAGAGGAGGCAAAAAGAGAAGTTCCCGGGTGAGTGGAAACGGGATTTCAAAAGTCATACGATCTGCTCACACCAACCAGAGGATATTGTAGTAGAAGGGTTTGGCGATTATCTTAAGAGGAGGGCTCTCAAGGAGAAGTCAGAGGACAATACCAGGGTTGTTCCCTTTGTGAGCTCGATGATGGACGGAATCGATATCAGGGAGACTCTCAGGAACTGGAAAGAGGGAACGGTATATGTACGAGAAAATATTCCCTTCAAAGGAAAGGTCGGATCGGTAGTAATTGTTTTCGACCCTGATCTCCCTGATGCGGCAGGCAAAGAAAGCTTCCCCTGGCGGGTTACCTGGCTGGGGGAACATAATCAGGAATCAGATATGGCCTTTTACAGCACCCCGGCTGGTGAAGAGGTAGTGGGACCAGGGATATCCCGATGTCGGTACGGCGGATTCATGCTTACCTTTCCTCCTCTAAGGGTATATGACATATGGAAGGATCCGTTTTTTGACATCGCCAGAAATAAGTCAGAAAGGCTTCTCCTTGCGGCCCTTGACTATTCCCTTGAAAGGCATGTCGTTTATGTGGCTTCCATACCCCCGTCTTCTCTCTGCAGATCATTTGCCTCCCGTATGAGGAAAAAGATAATATATCTTCCCATAGGCATATTTTCACCCATTACCCTGAAAAAGATCAAGCAGTTCCATGTGCTAGATGGCCATCCCGTTAGGCGATATGCAGCGAGATATATATGAGGGGA
The DNA here is from genome assembly GCA_030633645.1 of Pseudomonadota bacterium. Classification (GTDB taxonomy): domain Bacteria; phylum Desulfobacterota; class DSM-4660; order Desulfatiglandales; family B25-G16; genus JADFWK01. Next base: position 3,096 of record DAOVRY010000047.1, read on the forward strand.
GAGTGCCTAAAGTACTTAAAGTTCGAAGTGAGCTAAAGTTATAAGTGCCTAAAACCGTTTGTTGGCCGTTAAGTCGTTAAGGAGGTAACCACTCAACCAATAGATCAGTCAACTACTCAACTAGTGTCTGAGTGAAGTAATGAGTGAATCCAACAAACTCAATAGACACAAAGAACCCAACAAACTCAACAAACCCACATGGCAAAAGATCAAACATCTATAATCCTGGACAGCATTGCAGACGGTGTTTTTACGGTGGATCTGGATTGGCGTATTACCTCATTCAACCGGGCTGCCGAGCACATTACGGGAATACCTAAGAAGGAGGCACTCGGGCGGCACTGTTGGGAGGTTTTCAGGGCAAACATATGCGAGAAACAGTGTGCCTTGAGAGAAACCATAGAAACAGGGAAACGGGTAACGAACCAACCCATCTTTATTGTTAATTCTGAGGGATTACGGGTTCCTGTTAGTATCTCGACAGCTATCCTTAAAGACGAGCAGGGCAAAAGAATAGGTGGCGTTGAGACCTTCAGGGATCTGAGTCTGGAAGAGGAACTCAGAAAAGAACTAACAGGAAAACATACATTTTTTGATATAATAAGCAAAAATAAAGAGATGCACCGGCTCTTCGTCATTCTGGAGCAGGTTGCCCAGAGCGATAGCACCGTGCTTTTGGAAGGAGAGAGTGGAACCGGAAAGGAGCTCTTTGCACGGGCTATTCATTCGTTGAGTGCACGGAGCAAGGGACCGCTTGTTGTTGTGAATTTGGGTGCACTGCCAGATACTCTGGTCGAATCAGAACTCTTTGGGTATAAGGCAGGCGCATTCACTGATGCACGGGAAGATAGGATAGGCAGGATTGCTGCAGCAGAAGGGGGAACCCTTTTCCTGGACGAGATAGGTGATCTTTCCCCCCATTTTCAGGTGAGACTGCTGAGGGTCCTGCAGGAGAGAACCTATGAGCCACTCGGATCAAACAAACCAATTCATGCAAATATTAGGGTCGTAGCGGCTACAAACAAGAATTTGAGTGCCCTTGTCAAAGAGGGATCCTTTAGGGATGATCTCTACTACCGAATCAATGTGGTCAAGCTTACACTGCCTCCTCTCAGAGAGAGGCGAGAGGATATACCGCTCCTTGTTGAGGATTTCTTGAGGCGATTTAACCGGTTGAGTGGGAAAGAGATAACCGGTACATCACCACAAGTCCTTTCTATCCTCATGGAATATGATTTTCCAGGCAATGTCAGAGAGCTGGAAAACATCATTGAGCATGCGACTGTTCTGTGTCGCGGGGGACGCATTGAGAGCCGACACCTGCCAGATTATCTTCAGCCAGCCCCCTCTCTCAAGGAAGGTGAAACCCAAGAGTCAGTTTCGTCAAAGAGAATCAAGTGGGATGATTTGGAAAGAGTCTTTCTTTTGCAGGTGCTGAGGGATCATAATTGGAATCGCCAGGCGGCTGCCAGGGAACTCGGCATTGGTAGGCAAACATTGTGGCGGAAGGTGAAGCGTCTCAATATCCACCCACCCAAAACCCCATCAACCTGAGATTGGTGGGAGAAGAGACGCCCACATACTAGCAGAGCGTTTCCTTGGTAACATCGCATTTTTTCAGAAATAGAAATATCAAATGACCAATGTCAAAACAGAAATTTAGATTCGAGCAACTGCTGAATATGGGTAGACATTTTGAAATTTAGGCATTTACTCCAAGTCCCCACGGCATGAGAGCACGGTTCTGTAAACATTTTACTGGCGGTTTCATTCACATCAATAGTCTATTTTGGACAAGAATGATACTCAATACTATGGAGGGAAGCCGTGTTTGATTTTATGCTAACTGAAGAGCAAAAGGCTTTACAGGAGGAAGTGAGGGCATTTGTAAAAAATGAAATCCCGAGTAAACTGGTACGGGATATGGATTTGAGCACAATTGAAACGGGCTGGCCAATTATTGAGATGGCTGGAAGGAAGAATCTGCTCGGCCTACGATTTCCAAAGGAATATGGAGGACGTGGTCTCAACTGGGCAGCTGAGGTGGTTGCCATTGAAGAGGTCGGTATACTTGGTAACTCTATCACATGTGCCTATGTTATGCCCAGTATTGTTGGAGAGGCAATTAATACCTTTGGAACGAGAGGACAAAAGGAACGGTATCTTAAACCTACCAATGAAGGCAAACTTTACTCGGCTGAGGCCCTGACTGAACCACGGGGAGGTTCTGATTTCTTCGGCGCTACAACAAAGGCGGTAAGAGATGGAGATTCATTCATCCTCAACGGTGAGAAGCGCTTCGTAGTAGGTGCGAAAGATTCCGATTATTTTTTGGTCTACGCCAAATCAGCCCCTGATGCACCACCGCATGAGTCTATCAGTTGCTTTATTGTTGACAGGGGCATGGGAGTCGAGGATCAAACCATCTACAGCCTCCTTGGAACACGAGGCGGTGGCACAGGACGACTTGTCTTTGAACACGTAAGGGTTCCCAAAGAGAATCTTGTTGGGGAGCTTCACAACGCTTATGCCGTATTCAACAGGATGATGGTCCCTGAAAGACTGACAAGTGGTGCTGGTGCGGTTGGTCTTGGAAGGGCAGCCCTGGAAGTAGCTACGCGCTACTCTACCAGACGTAAGGCGTTCGGAAAGACCATAGACAGATTTCAGGCGGTGAGCTTTATGGTAGCTGATTCAATTAGCACCTTGGATGCAGCCAGGGCTTTGGTTTACGCAGCGGCCAGAATGGCCGATTCCGGTGACGATTCCCGGAGATTGGTATCGGAGGCCAAAAAGGTAGGCACTGAGGCTGCCTGGACTGTAATAAATAATGCTATGCAAATTATGGGTGGAATTGGTTATACCAGTGTCTATCCTATAGAACGTTTCCTGAGAGACTGTCGTCTGGCAATGATCTGGACCGGTACGAATGAGATTATGAATCTTCTCATTCAGCATGAATACTATAAGGAATTGAAGCGAAGAAAAATCGAGCTACGGGATGTGGAGGAAGATGCTATTACGCCTGATGATGTGGAAAAGGTTTATGAATAGGGTTTGAATTGTACCTCTCTTTCGGTTAAGGTCAGGGTAACGAAGCCCGTATCGGTAACGGTGACGTAAATGGAAGAAAAAAAGAGAATCACAAGTTTCAGAGATTTGGAAGTATATCAGAATACATATAGGGCTATGTTAGTTGTTATGAAAGAAATTGCCCCTAAGTTGCCCGATAGTGAAAAATACGATCTAAGAGATCAATTAAGTCGTGCATGTAAAGCAATACCAAGATTAATAGCCGAAGGTTATGCTAAACGGCATCAAAAGGCAGGTTTTCAAAAATATATCGATGATGCTATGGGCGAATGCAATGAAATGGTTGTCAGTTTAAGTGAATGCAGAGATATTTATTCGCCTTCGCCAGAATACCCTGCAGCTTGCTGCAGGGATGAATGGCGGGGCGAACGCGCCGAAGCTTGAACAGCGAAGGCGGGTTGGCTTCGGCGAATTCC